>VEQB01000254.1 GCA_018883485.1 Bacteroidota bacterium | reverse complement strand
CCCCTACACCAAAAACGCAGGCTCAGATTTTAGTGTGTGTAAAGAAGATAGTTTTATGTTAACTGGAAATGGGTTAGGGAGCATGCTGTGGAGTCCGGCGGTGGCAGTGGCCAACCCAACCGCCCACGCCACTAGGGCCAAAATTGCTGCCAATACCCAATTTGTGTTAACTGGTACTTTTGGTTCGTGCATAGCTAGAGATACTGTTTTAGTTAGCACCCTTAACCTTAATGCCAATGCTGGGCCCGATGTGCAAATTTGTAAACGTGGGGTTACCGTCCTTGCTGGATCTGCTAGTTTGGGTAGTCCAAGTTGGTTGCCCATTCGTAATATTAGCGGTAATTTAAGCTTTAACCCTTCGGTAAATCCAGATTCAAATACCACCTATATTTTAACAGTAAAAAGTGGCAACTGCATTTCTAGAGATACAGTTAATGTAAGTGTAAATCCTTTGGATGTTCAAATTATAAATAAAGATACTGCTATTTGTTTGGGAGATACCATAACCTTATTTGCTATTACCAGTGCCGCTTCATTTAATTGGTTAAATACAACTCAAATGCTTGAACCGTTTTTATTAACGCCACGTGTTTTTCCAATTAATACCCAGAAATATGTAATTGAAGTAAGTGACCCCGAATGTGTGATAAGAGATTCTGTTACTCTAAGCATTAAAACATTAAACCTAACTACATTGGAAAACCACAGAATTTGCAAAGGAAATACCATTACAATTTTTGGCGATTCTATTTTTGGGGCAAGCTACGAGTGGTTTCCAAAGTCGGGATTGGCAACTCCTTATCAGCGGCAAACGCTTGCTAATCCAGATACTACAGTAGTTTATACCTTATTGTTGCAACATGGCAAATGCACCGCAAGAGATAGTTTGCAAATTTTGGTTGATCCAAAGCCAGCGGTGGAAGCGGGGGTGGATGTTACACATTGTTATTTGGATTCTGCTGTATTACTTGGTTCAGTAAATTTTGCAGATTCCTTTAAATGGGAACCCACTTCTGGACTTTCAAATGCATTTATGCTTGGTACAAAAGTGAGTGCAAGTAACTCATTGCAGTATCAGCTTTTTGCTTACCAAGGTGTTTGCCAAAGTTATGATTCGGTAGAAGTAATTGCATTACCAAAAGTTGAGGCAAGTTTTGAGGCATCTACTTACTTGTCTATAGCACCTGCAAGAATACAATTTACAAATACAAGTTTAGGGGCCACCAAGTATTTATGGGATTTTGGAGATACGTTGGGTAATTCTATGGCCCAAGACCCCGAAATTACTTTTAACTCTCAAGGCACATACCGTGTAAGGTTAATTGCCTATAACGAATTGAATTGCGTTGATACTGCATACCAAACCATTCGATTGGGGGGTAATTCAGAGGTTTATATTCCAAATGCATTTACGCCTAATCAAGATGGCCTCAATAATCAGTTTGTAATTAGCTTTAATGCCAATGACTACGAATGGGTAGCTTATTCGGTTTACAACCGTTGGGGTGCTTTATTGTTCCAAACCAGTATGCCAGGTGGCAATTGGTGGGATGGGAATTATCAATCTAGCTTTTGTCCGCAAGATATTTATTTTTACAAGTTAGCCGCTAAGCCACTGGGTTTGCCGCCAAAATCATATTCAGGCACCTTAATCTTGCTTCGGTAGTATTAAAATTGTTTTAGAAGCTTAGGCTGTAAGACTTAATTTTCTCTAAATTTTTTTTGGAACTTCCTCATTATTTGTATTTATGCTTTCAATACTTAAATTTGAGGGTTAACATAAATCCAATTTCAAAATGGGTTATTGTTAGATTACCACAGTAGAAAAAAATTAGCGATGAATATTAAGAAATTAGTTTTGCTATTAAGTGTTTTTGTAATTGCATTACAGGTGCAGGCTCAAACATTTAATTGGGGCGTAAATACTGGAAGTACAGGCGCTGATAATGCTTGCGCAACCACAGTAGATGCTCAAAATAATGTTTATAGTATTGTGTTGTTCACTGGTACAATTACTATTGACAGTGCAGGCACGCCAAAGAGTTTTGTAAGTGCAGGAAATAGAGATATTTTAATTACTAAGCGTAATTGCAACAAAGTATTTCAATGGGGTGTGCATATTGGAGGCACCTTTAGTGATGGGGGAACTAATAACCATTCTGATATATTAGCAGATAGTTCTGGAAGTATTTATGTGGCTTCCACCTTTTCTGGTGCAGCCAATTTTATTGGTGCAACCGGCGCAACCACGGTTAGGAATTCTTCTGGTCAGCAAGATGCTTTTCTACTAAAATTAAATAATGCTGGTATTGTTCAATGGATTAATTTAGTGGGAGGAGTAAACAATGATGAAGGTACTTCATTGGCTATAGATAACCAGCAAAATATTTATATGGGAGGTTATTATACAGGCTTTGCCACATTTCAAAGTACAACCCCTCCCAATCAAACTAGAAATTCGATTGCAGGTTCTTCCGATTACTTTATAGCTAAATACTCGCCAGCAGGAGTTGTTTTATTGCTATCTGGGGGTGGTACCAATTTAACCGACATTGCTATTGCAGTTGCGGTGGATAGCACTAACTCACCCTATGTAGCTGGTACATTTGGTAGTGCAGGCAACGCCAATATAAATTTTGGAGCAAATGTTGCCAACAACGCGGGTGGTACTGGGGCTTTTATGGCAAAGCATTTAGGAACTAATTTTGCCTCTCAATGGGGCGTAACCATGGGTAATAATTTAAACGAGGCATTTAATGATGTTGTAATTGACAATATCACAGGAAGGGTTTTTGTGTGTGGAAATTATCAGGGCACAACAGTATTATCTTCTAGACCAGGAGGCACGGCAGTAAATCTATCTGCCATTGGAAATATGGATGGGGTGGTGGCTAGTTATAATTTTAATGGTGCTCTATTATGGGCAAGAGCTATTTCCGGCTCTGGTAATGAGTTTATAAACGCAGTTATGCTTGATCCCAAAGGAAATATTTATATTACTGGAGATATTGGCAATGCAACAAATTTTGGAGGTTCAACCATAACTCCATCTGGCGGATCAAATGCTTTTATTGCAAGTTATACGCAAGCCAATGTGCTGGTCACCTCTAGCGTAATTGCACCTGGTAATGCAAGTTCTGGGATTGAATTATTTACTTCACCAAGCGGTCAATTGTATATGTTGGGTCAGTATGTCACCCAAA
The DNA here is from genome assembly GCA_018883485.1 of Bacteroidota bacterium. GTDB lineage: Bacteria > Bacteroidota > Bacteroidia > UKL13-3 > UKL13-3 > B1. Next base: position 884 of record VEQB01000254.1, on the reverse strand, counting down.
TGATTGTAGGTTCAGACACCTTAAATAGTTTAGGTGGGAATGATGTGTTTTTAATTAGGGCACAAAATGAAGATTCAACTTATTTGATTGCAAATAAAACTACTTTATTGTGTACAAATGACTCTTTAATTTTAACCGTTCCCAATAAAAGAATAGGTACTTTTAATTGGTATAGAAATGATACACTTATAACAGTATCTAATGGCCCTTCTATAAAGGCATTTGCCGCCGGTGTTTATAAAGTTACTTCTACCAACAGTTGTGCAACAGACAATACTTCACGCACTATTACGGTAACAAAATCACCCTTTTTTGTTGGCCCAAGAGTGTCTAATATTTCTCTTTGTGCTGGCGATACCGGGAGGCTTAATGCTGCTGGGGCTGCCTTATATGCTTGGACACCCTCGTTTGGCTTAAGTGATTCTACACTAGCATCTCCCATAATTAGAGCTACTACAAATACCTCTTATATTGTCGTGAGATTTTTGGATGGTTGTTTCGACGTAGATACGGTTGGGGTTACTGTGCTTCAAAATTGCTGTCTTACTTGCTCTAGTCCTTATCAATTAAACCAAGGGGTGGTGGCTTGTTATCCTTTTAATGGCAATACGCAAGATGAAAGTGGTAATGGCAATACACCGGTTGCCACCAATGTTTTTTTACAACAAGACAGATTTAATGTAAACAATGCTGCTGTTCAATTTAATGGGTTTAATAGTTTCTTAGAAGTGCCAAATTCACCTTCTATTCAATCACCTTCTGGTAGTCTTTCCTTCACCTTTTGGGCAAGGGTTTCTGCCTGGAACTTCGGCGGCGGAGTGCAATACACACCAATTTTAAGTAAATCTGTAACCACCGCCGACGCTCAGTATAGGGCTATGGTG
>VEQB01000253.1 GCA_018883485.1 Bacteroidota bacterium | reverse complement strand
GTTTATGGCGACCAAGTTGACCGCAATAAGCATTTTACAGGCTTTCTTGCCGATGTAGATATTAAAACCATGCACTTTGTCGTAGTACCTAAATTATCAATGGCTTCTACCTTTACTTTGCATGACGCTTCACTTTTGATTGCTAAACTAAACAAACTAAATTTGAAGTTTTACGAAATAATAGAAGATACAAGTCATGGACTTTGAAAACATACCATTCAATCTAAATCGCGATAACAAAAGCGCGAGTAAAAAACTAACAATGCTCTATGGGGCTATTTTCATTACGCTTTTGATTTTGCTTTTCGGCTATACCCTTGACCGAAATAGGCAAACGCGAGAGTTATACAAGCAGATAGAATTGAAAGACCAAGAGTTTAAGAAGTACAAAACCAAAAATGGTGAAACAGTTGCCTTGCAGGAACAGCGTATTTTGGAAATGACCAAAGAAAATATGTCATTGGTTAAAACCGTAAACAAGTTCAAGCAGATACAAGGGCAAGTTGAAGTCAGAACCGTAATACAGTACAAAGAGGTAAAAGTGCCATATCCCGTAGAGGTGATAAAATACATTGACACGCATACCAACGATATTTATGTGAAGATACCCCTGCCCTTTGAACGCACAGATAGTTTTATGTCCATAAGCGGAGTAATTGGCATAGACGGAGTTGAAATAGACAGCCTTACGATACCAAGTAATTTGACAGTAACCACAGGGCAAATAAATGGTGGGCTTTTCAAAAAAGACAAATACCAAAAAGCGAGTTTCCTTGCCATTCCAGGTCCAATAGGCCAATATCTCTTCAACCGCGGCCTACTTTGCCCTAAAGAAATTAGCAAAATACTATCTGTTGATGAATCTAAAGTTTGGACACTACTTACAAACTTAAATGAGCATTATAAATATATTGACAGTGCGATTGTGCGACATGAGACAGTGCGACCAGGCAATTCAGAAAATAAGTCGCAAAGTCACAAAGTCGCAAAGTCGCAAAGTCTAAACTCGAATCTCGAATCTCACTTCTCGCATCTAAATTCTTTCAACAAAGCAAGCTTTATTGAAAGTAATTTATACATGCAAAACCAATTGCTAAAAGACAGCGATTACATGAGCATGTGGCATAGCATAGAAATTCGAGTTCCCTTTTTAGATAAAGAACTCATTGAATTGGCCTATCAAATTAGTCCAGAAATAAAGGCTTTTGAAGGGCAAAAAAAATATTTACTCATCCATACGCTTGGTAATTTACTTCCAAGGGCTATTTGGGATAGGCCAAAAATGGGTTTTACGTTTCCGTTTCAGAAATGGTTAAAAAATTTAGCCGCCAATGAAAATAGTTATCCAATAAAAAAATATAATAAAGGGTATTATACTTGGAGTAGATTTTGGGCTTTTTACCTACAAAATAATTTAAATCAATAAAAATATGAAAGTTGCGTTAATAACAGGAATTACAGGGCAAGATGGAGCTTACCTAGCTGAACTTCTTTTAAAAAAGGGATATTTTGTTCATGGTATTAAAAGAAGAAGTTCATTGTTTAATACAGATAGGATAGATCATTTGTACCAAGACCCACATCAAAAAAATGTAAATCTTAAATTGCATTATGGCGATCTTACAGATTCTACCAATTTGATTCGTATTATTCAAGAAACACAGCCGGATGAAATATATAATTTAGCCGCAATGAGCCATGTGCATGTTAGTTTTGAGACCCCAGAATATACTGCTAATGCAGATGGTTTGGGTACCTTGAGGATATTAGAAGCTGTTCGTATTTGTGGATTAACAAGCAAAACGAAAGTCTATCAAGCTTCCACTTCAGAATTGTATGGTTTGGTTCAAGAAGTTCCTCAAAAAGAAACAACTCCATTTTACCCAAGGTCTCCCTACGCTGTTGCAAAATTATATGCCTATTGGATAACTGTAAATTACAGAGAAGCATACGGAATGTTTGCATGTAATGGTATTTTATTTAACCATGAAAGTCCTATACGTGGAGAAACTTTCGTTACTCGTAAAATTACCCGTGCTGCGGCTAAGATTGTATTAGGAATGCAAGACAAATTGTTTCTTGGAAATCTAAGTTCCATAAGGGATTGGGGGCACGCCAAGGATTTTGTGGAGGCAATGTATTTAATTTTACAACAAGAAAAGCCCGAAGATTTTGTTATAGCTACTGGAATTACCAAAACAGTTAGGGAATTTGTACAGTTAACATTTGAAGAGTACGGAATAGGAATAGGATTTACTGGCATAGATGCCGAAGAAACTGGAAGTGTTATTTCAATAGATGCTACAAAGTTAAAAGAATTAGGTATAGAGGATTGTTCTTTAGCAATTGGGGATATGGTTGTGGCCGTTGATCCAAGGTACTATAGGCCAACAGAGGTGGAACTTTTACATGGCGATCCTACGAAAGCTAAAACAAAATTAGGTTGGGAACCAAAGTATGATTTAGCAGGCCTCGTAAAAGATATGGCTCAATCAGATTTAAAATTGATGCAACGTGAAAAATTCTTGGCATCTGCAGGTCATAAGATATTGAGTCAACATGAGTAAGCATAATCCGATATCTATGAAAGCTCGAGTTGTTTTTTTTCAAAGAAAGCAAAGACCTTTAGGTAATTTCTCGGTTGAAATATATTTTGACCAAATACGAGATAATTTGCCAGATGAGGTATTGGTTGAAACATTAATTATGCCTTACGAAAGTAGCGGCGTCTTTAAGAGAATTGCAAATGCATTGTATTGTGCTTTTCACCAAGGAGATGTAAATCACATAACAGGTGATATTCATTATGTGGCAACTTTTTTAAAGAAAAGTAAAACAATTTTAACCGTTTTAGATTGTGGAATAGTACTTGATTCAATTGGTTTAAGAAGGAAGATTTTGGAATGGTTTTGGTTCAAGATTCCAGTTAATCGCTCACAAATTGTAACAGGAATCTCGAATGCTACAAAGCAGGATACGCTAAAAATTACAGGTTGTAATCCAAGTAAAATAAGGGTGATTTATTTTTTGAGTAATATTAAATTTAAAAAACATCCTTCTAAATTCAATAAGCAAGAACCAAACTTACTTCAAATTGGAACTGCACCAAACAAAAATATACCTCGATTAATTGAGGCTATAAAAGGGATATCTTGTACTTTAACCATTGTTGGGAAAGTGAATGAAGAGCTCAGAGAAATGCTTTCAAGGAATCAAATTAATCATACTATTTTTGATGTTCGTTTAAGTGATGAGGAAATTGAGGAGCTTTATAGGAAGTGTGATATCGTAGCTTTTGCATCAACCCTTGAAGGTTTTGGAATGCCAATTATTGAGGGGAATACCATTGGCAGAGCTGTCTTAACAAGTAATGTTACCTCTATGCCTGAAGTTGCCTTAGATTGTGCTGTTTTAGTAGATCCATTTAATGTGGAAGATATTCGAAAGGGAGTTCTTAAAATCATAAACGAGGATGATTTTAGAAATGAAATGATTGAAAGAGGTTATTCAAATGTAGATCGTTTTAAAGTTGAAACGATTGCTGCGGAGTATGCTCAATTGTATAGGGAATTGTATGAATTTAATAATAATAAATAAATGAATATTGGTGTTATAGGTTTAGGCTATGTTGGGCTAACATTTTCTGTTGTTGCAGGATTGAAAGGGATCAATGTTATTGCCCTAGAAAAAAGCGAATTAATAAAGGAAAACTTAAAGAAATGTAAAGCACACTTTTTTGAGCCAGGTCTTGATGATTTGTTAAAGGTTCTCATGAATCAACATCTTTTTGTTAAAGAATCTTATTCTAAGGAAGATAAAATTGATATATTTTTTATTACAGTTGGTACACCATTGTTAAATGGCTCTTCTACTCCTAATTATGCCTATTTAGAATCTGCTTTATATGCTATCAAAAATGTATATGATGGTTCGCAATTACTTATTTTGAGAAGTACGATTGCGGTTGGCACCACACGCAAATTAGTAATTCCTTATCTAGCAAAAATTGCTGGAATATCTGAAACGGATGTTCTAGTTGCATTTTGTCCAGAGCGCACTATTGAAGGGAAAGCTGTAAAGGAATTGCAAGAGCTT
>VEQB01000011.1 GCA_018883485.1 Bacteroidota bacterium | reverse complement strand
AGCCACTGGTGGAGCAATTGCCAAACAATACAAAAATGTATCCGTCCTTTTTACTGATTTTGTAAATTTTACGGGTATAAGCGAAAGCTTAACACCTAGCGAACTGGTGGAAGAAATCCATCAAAACTTTACTGCATTTGATGCCATTATGGAAAAACATGGCATAGAAAAAATAAAAACCATAGGCGATGCCTATTTAGCGGTTTGTGGCTTGCCCAATGAAGCAGCAGACCATGCGCAACGCATCACTGAAGCAGCCCTAGAAATTCAAGATTTCATGTCAACAAATGGCGGTAAATTTCAGGTAAGAATAGGCATACATTCTGGTCCGGTAGTAGCAGGAATTGTAGGCGTAAAAAAGTTTGCCTACGATATTTGGGGTGATACGGTAAACATGGCAAGTCGCATGGAATCTAATAGCGAGGCAGGAAAAGTAAATATCAGTCAGGCTACTTATGAACTCTTAACGGACACTGAGCAGCATCGAAGTGAAGATTTTGAATATATATTTAGAGGAAAAATAACTGCTAAAAATAAAGGCGAAGTGCCGATGTATTTTGTGAAAAAGAAAGTTTAAGCAAGGTTTTTTAATTGATAATCCTTAACCACACATAAGGCAAATTGAAAAATTTGGTTCAAACAGGAAATTAGCACAACAATTTGAGTGATATTGGTATCAATTAGTGTTATTCATTTTGAACGTAATAAGAGGCCCACATAGGTGCCCGTTTAAAAATTGCCTTCTAAATTTCTGAACCAACAAAGCGCATTCACTTCTCCTTTAAAATCTGTATGCACAAGTTCAGAAAAAGTAGAAACCGTTCCAATTTGACTATTGTCATTAAATGATTTGCACATAGTATTAAACGAAGAAGCTAATTCCATAATTTAAGCGAAGTTAATAAATAAAAGATGTAGATGGTTTAATCATAGCATCGAAAGAATATTAATGCAATGCATCTATTGATGGCTAAACCCTTAAAAAAATAAAATATTAATGTATCTTTCAGTTTTAAAATCTTTCAAAATGAAAATGTCTTTAATAATCATTGCTATCCTTACTTTATTGGTTTTTTTATCTCAAACCTACCTCATTATGGCTCAAACAGAAACACAAAATTACAAGGTAATAAAAACGCTGAAAGAGTTTGAAATACGGCTTTACCCGGCTGCAACAATGGCAACAGTAAGCATGAACGCTAAAAGCTATAAAGAACTTTCTACTCCGGGTTTTAGAAAACTAGCAGGCTATATTTTTGGCGGCAATTCCTCTAACACAAAAATTGCCATGACTACGCCTGTACACATGGACATTAACGAATCGCAATCATCGATGAGTTTTGTGATGCCTTCGGCCTACACCAAAGGCCAATTACCCATACCCAATGATTCTTCTGTAACCATTATTAACACAGAAGAAGAATATGTGGCAGCCATAACATTTAGCGGATATGCAGATGATGAAAGCATAAAATTGCATGCCACAAAATTAGAGAATAGCTTAAAAGAAAATGGTATTGAATATTTTGGGAATTTTCGTTTTTTAGGGTACAATGCCCCCTATCAATTTGTTGGCAGAAAAAATGAAATCATTGTTAGTGTTAAATGGCGGTAGAGATGGATTATTAAATTTTCAAAGACTTTTATACCCTTAGGATAAAATAAAAAAGGAGCCTTACGAATAAGACTCCCTTTTATCTTCACCTAAACATTACTCCCCTACTGCTTATTGTAAAAATTCTACTTGAAATTCTACTCTTCTATTTCTTGTTCTTCCGTTTTCACTGTCGTTGGTATCAACAGGTTTGCTTTCGCCATAACCAGCAGAGCTAACTCTCATTGGGCTTACTCCCTTTGTGATGAGGTAATTTGATACCGATGCTGCGCGATCTTTTGACAAGGTCATATTCATCGCATCATCCCCAACGTTATCTGTATGACCACTGATGTTTAATTTATAATCTGGGTGATCTGACATTACTTGAACAATAGCATCCAAGATAGGAAAAGATACAGGCATTATTTTAGCTTTTCCTGTTTCGAAGCGAATACCTTGTAAAGCTTTTTGAAATAACTGTTTTACTTTTTCATCTACCACAGGGCAACCATTGTTTAATGGAGAACCTGCAATATTGATACACAAGTCAATATCATCATACACGCCATCCTTATCAGAATCTGGGCAACCATTGAAAGCAGCTATTCCGCTAACATCAGGACATTCATCATTGGCATCTAAAACGCCATCATTATCTCTATCTGGGCAACCTTTGCTGCTAGCTGGGCCAGCCAATTCTGGACAAGTATCTTCATAATCATAAACACCATCGCCATCTTTATCTAAAGGACAAGCATTCTGATCTACCTTTACAGTGGAAGGTGTATTAGGACATTTATCCTTACTATCAATCACACCATCCTTATCGGCATCATACGCTTTCCCTAAATCTAGTCCAATGCCTAACATATGTAACATAAATTTATCATTTCCTGTGGCATTATTGCTGGTTTGAGGATTATAATGCGCCGAAGTAAATTGACCAATTGTAGCTTGATAATTTAGTGTAATTTTAGGTAAAATCCTAAACCTAAGTCCAGCGCCTCCTACAATAGGATAATCATACCCATTATTTATTCTATCACCCGTAAAATTAGATACTCCTCCACCTACAAATAAGTATGGAGCCACTTTACTAGCCTCTGCTAGCATATACCCATTATTAAATTTATACCTAACATTTAAATTGGCGTGCGCCATAGCTCCTTTAAAAATAGTAACACCATCTTCATAGTAACCAAAAGAACCATAAGAAGCATTTAGAGACAAATCAAAAGAGCGGGTTAAATATCTAGAAAAATTGATGCCACCAGTAGGATTTTCTCGAATAGATGTATATCTAAAGTCGCTAATACTATTACCTAAGTCACCATTATAAACGCTGAAACCAGCCATTAAACCAAGGTTCCACTTTTTATCTGAAGTTTGTGCTATTAAAGCTTGGCAACTAAAGAACATTGCCAAAAGAAACCAAGGGCCTGATTTCCTCATTGAAAATCTATGCCATAATCTTGTAGAAGTATGTATCATAATTTTGCATTTTAAAGGACTAATTTTATCCTATACAAACTTAGATAGTATGCCAAGTTGTAATATTACATTCTAACATTTTTATATTACAAAATTCACGTATTTTTCTATGGTAAACCTCGACATTAAATAACTTACCAAGGACTCTGCACCTTGATTCAAATTCACTTGCGTGGCTTCTAATCCATCGTAACACCCACCAGTGCAAGGATTGTAAATAATCTGATTTAAATGATTATTACCTAAAAACCAATTAAAGCTCTGCACCATTGCTTTTTGAAAATTTTCATTGGGATAATTCTCTATAAAAAAATCCAATGCCAATATGGTATAACAAATTTCTATTGGTTGTTCGCCATGTGCAGCAGGGATTGAGTCTTTGTGCATCCAGGTTTGGTTAGACACAATCTTAATCTGATCTTTGATGAATATTTTACTTATTAAGAAATCAAAGGAATGTTTAGCAACCTGCACAAAATCTGAATTACGGCAGGTAAGGCCGGCCATTAGCATTGCTTCTGGCAATAAACTGTTAGCATAGGTTAGGTAACTCTCATACCATAGCCAATCTCCAGCTGCTTCATGTTTGTAGATTTTATATAACCGTGTACCTAGTATGTCGATAAGACAATCTGCCGCTATAGATTTCTCCCTTTTATTAGCAAAGTATAAACCCTTTATGGCAAAAGCCATGGCACGTGGCGAATGCATTTTCTCAATTACTGGAAAACTATTATTGAGTATGATTTCGGCTTGTAAAAATATTCGCTCTGGTAATACTTCATACAAGCTAATAAGGTAACCTAAAGCCCAAACTGCTCTCCCATTGGCATCAGATAAGTTGCACTCATCGTTTTGAGAAGTAAACTTCCTTTCTAAATTAATATAGTTTAAAAAGTTGCCATTAGGTTGCTGACAAAAACCAATAAAATTAAGATACTTATTAATGGCTAAATAGCTTTGTTCATCTTTAGTTAACTGGTAATGCATACAACTTGCAATAAGAGCCCTTGCATTATCGTCTAACGTGCATCCAGAACTTGGGTCAGGCATATTTATTATTGAAAATTGAAACATACCAAAACCATCTGTCATCTTACGCAAATGGTTCAATTTAATTTCGGGCAAACGATGCTGTATAATTAATGGTGTTTGGATAAGCTTCCTAAAAAGCAAGGCATGAGACAATGCGGCATTCTCCCAAGCAGTATAAGCAGCTTTTTGCATCGACCTATTCTTAAAAACTTGAAGTAAATTATCATCTGCAAATAGTTTTGAAACTGCTTCACTTAATTGATCAGGATTGTTAAAATCTACTATAATTCCGGTGTTGTCATCCAAAACTTCCTTAGCATGAGGTATAGGGCTAGAAACCATGGCACAACCACAACTTAGGGCATAAGAAAAGGTCCCACTCACCGCTTGATTTGGATCAAGAGAAGTAAATAAGTAAATATCGGTGAGCTGCAAAAACTGCAGTAGCTCTTGGGTAGGTAAATAGGTATTATAAAATTTCACATGATTTTGCAGATTCAACTCTACAATCATGGCTTCTAAACTATTTCTATAAGCTTCTCCTTCATGCAAAACCACAGAGGGATGTGTTTTCCCTATTATCAGAAACATTACACTGGGAAATTTAGCAAGGATAGCTGGAAGGGCTTTTAAAGTTGTGCCAATACCTTTGCCAGAACTAATTAAACCAAATGTAGATAAAATAAGCTTATCAGATAAACCATATTTCTCTTTGAGAGGAACTTTACATTCATCATCAACTAAGTGTGTTCCATGAGGAATAACTTCGATTAAAGTTGGCAAAATATGATAATCGTTCTCCAAGACATTAGCTGCATATTGAGTCATAACAATGACTTCATGGTTAAACAATTAAAAAACATTAAAACAGTTACCAGAGATTTAAAGAATCAACTACATTAATATATAATAATTACAGATTACCTCTCAATACTTGCAAGGTTGCATATTGTTGCAATTTTAAACTTACAGAACAAAATCTATGATTTACATATACCCCGCCTTCGCTACATTTTGCTTTCTTTTTTGTTTAAGTGTCTTAAAAAATGAAGGCGAAAGGCCAGTAATTTTTTCAAACTCTCTAGTTAATTGTCCTACACTTGAATAATGCATCTTATCAGCTATTTCGGCAAGGGTTAACTCATCATATAAGATAAACTCTTTCACTTTTTCTATCTTTTGAATGATAATAAATTGTAGAATAGTTGTACCCTTAACCTCTGTAAAAATATTACTTAGATAAGCGTAATCATAACCTAATTTCTCACTTAAATAATCTGCATAATTTACTGCAGGCATTTCACCTTGGCAGTGAATCATCTCTATTATTGCAGTCTTTATTTTCTCTATTAAGACACTATGCTTATCATCTAACAATTGTAATCCAAATTTTGCTAAATTAACTTTTAAAGCATCATGTTGTGCTTTGGTAATTTCCTCCAAAATCTCAACCATGCCTAGGTCCATAACAACCGCTACAATTCCAATTTTTCGTAATTCTTCCCTTACCACCATTTTACAACGGAGCGATACCATAAACTTAATAAATAGCCTCATAAGAGAATAATTAAAGAACAGTTACTTCAATGTTCGAAGTAAAGGTAGCTTAATAAAAACGATAAACCTAGTTTAACCCTAAAACCTAATGTCTGTCTTAGGCAAAGCTCTTCTTATTCTTGCTACCTCTTCATCGGGTAACGGATTTCCAATTAAAGAAAGGAGTTTCAAATGAGGCATCTGCAATAACTCATCTGGCATGGTTGCTATTTGATTATTGGTTAAGACAAGCGTTTCCAATTTAGTAAGTTTACTAAAACCACTTGGCAAACCTTCTAATAAATTATCGCTTAGAATAAGTGTGGTTAAGTTGCTTAAAGATTCAAAACTACCAGGCAATTCTCTTAATTGATTATGCTCTGCTAACAAAACTTCTAAGGAAACTAACTTCCCCAAATCATCAGGCAATTGAGTAATAGAATTGAAGCTAATGTCTAATTGCCTAAGGGCTGCTAATGCAGCAAATCCCGGCTCCACTCTAACAATAGAATTGTGCGATAGATTTAAGGTTTGTAAATACTTTAATCCAAAAATACAAGTTGGAAATGCTTCTAACTTATTATTGGCAACCTCTAATGTCTTAAGTTTCTTAAGATCAACCATACTGGTTGGCAAACTTCTTAAAAGATTTTTCTTTAACTGTAATACTTCTAATTGATTTAACCTTCCTATCTCAAAAGGTAAAGTTTGAATTTTATTTTGATCTGCAATTAGTTCTTTGAGTTTAGGCAATTTACCAATAGTAGCAGGAAGTGTGCTTAAGCTGTTTTTCATTAAATTAAGCATCTCCAAGTTTTGAAAAAGCATAATGCTATCACTTAAGCTTTGTAAATTCTTTTGGCGTAGGTTCAACACTTTTACTTTTGCGGCCTCCTTACTACCCTCTACTAAACTATAATAAACCTTCACCACCTCAGCAGCTTGTTTATTTGAATTTTGAGCCCTTACTCCTAAATAAGAAATAGCTATCAAAATACTAATGAATAATTTTTTCATATAAATTTAAGATCCTAGCATTTTCTACCAACCCCCACCTAAAGCCTTATAAAGACTTACAATAGCAGAATGTTTTTGGCGCAAGGTTATAGACTCTTGAATCTCGGCATCAAATAAATAATTCTCTTGAATGAGTACTTCTAAATAGGAAGTATACCCAAAATTATAACGCTGTCTGCTTAAAGACAATGCTTTTTCTGCCGAAGTAACTTGCCTTTTTCTTGCTTCAAATTCAGATTGGAGATAAAAATTTCCAGCAATGGCATTGTCTACTTCTAATAAAGACGTTAAAACCACTTTATCGTAGCTTGCTTCTAATTGTTGTAGTCGTTGCCTTTCAACATCAACCCTTCTTTTATTTTGGTTAAAAGCAAAAACGGGTCCTAACAATCCACCACTTACACTTGCGTAAGGCGAATTACCTGTAAGCAAAGTACCCAATTGAGGACTAGCCAAACCTAAAGCACCAGTTAAACTAATTACAGGAAAGCGATTTGCTTGTGCAACGCCTACCCTATCATATTGGGCTTTTAAAGCAAATTCTGCGCTTTGAATGTCGGGTCTTCTTTCTATCAATTGAGAAGGTAAGCCTGCAGGAATAGAAGGTGGCAGTTGTTGGTCTTTATTCATTAACCCGCGTTCTATTGCACCTCCAGTTCTGCCACAAAGTTGGTTCAACAAATTCTCTATAATTACAATTTGTCTTTGTAAGGCAGGTACAGCCGCTTCCACAGTGGCCAATTGTATATCGGCTTGTAGTTTATCTATTTCTGCCGAATATCCCTTTTCAAATCTCTCAGAGTTAATTCGCAGAGATTCTTTTCTACTATTCACGGTTCTTTGAGAGACCTCTAATCTATAATCTAAATCGCGTAATAAGAAATAATTGTCGGCAATTTCTGCCACTAATAAAACCAATACATTTCTTTTAATGGCCTCTTGTTGCAAATAGGTATTTACTGCTGCCGATTTTCCACTTCTAATTCTGCCAAATAAATCTAACTCCCAATTTAAGGTTAAGGCTCCATTGTAAAACGTTCTATCTTGCGCTACAAAAGCCCTTTCTGCATTGGGTTGAGCAGAAGATGTTCCTGCGCCCAATTGATAACCAATAGTTGGAAATAAATTGGCCCTTACAATAGCAGCATTAAATCTTGCTTCTTCTACCCTTGCAATGGCCACGCGCAAATCTGGATTACTTTCCAACGCTATTTTAATCAGACTTTGCAAACCATTATCTTTATACAATTCAAACCATTGGGCTAATTTTAAACTATCCCCATTGGTTTCTCCTTGGGCATATTTCTTCTTTTGATTCGCTAGTTCATTGCGCTCATATTTTGGCCCCACTTTGCAGGAAGCAAACAAAACTAGGCTCAAACAAAACCATAATATTATTCTCATGCCTTTTTTTCCTTTCCTTTTGAACCACCAAACTTTTCAACCAAAACATAAAAAGATGGAATAAGAATAACGCCCAATACAGTGGCGATAATCATACCACTAAAAACGGCCATACCCATTACTTTCCTCGCTTCTGCGCCAGCGCCAGTAGCGGTTAACAAAGGCACTACACCAAGTATAAAAGCAAAAGAGGTCATTAAGATTGGCCTTAAACGCATCTTTGCTCCTTGTATGGCAGCTTCAACTGCATCCATGCCTTCCTCCCGTTTCATTTTTGCAAACTCAACAATAAGAATAGCATTCTTAGCATTTAAACCAATCAACATCACCAATCCAATTTGCGCAAAAACATTATTAACATAACCTTCGGCAAATTGGCTCGATAAAAACAAACCCAAAAGCGCACCCATAATTACCCATGGTGTTCCGAGTAAAACAGAAAATGGCAACGACCAACTTTCGTATTGCGCAGCTAAGATTAAGAATACAAAAACAAGGGCCATTAAAAACATGGTTGAACCTTTACCTTCAGATTGTTTTTCTTGATAAGAAATATTACTCCAATCGTAACCCATATCTGCTGGTAAAACTTCTTTAGCAGTTTCTTCCAAGGCGGCTAATGCCTGAGAACTACTATACCCTTTTGCAGGTGTTCCATTTACCTCTGCAGCTCTATACATATTATACCTTATGGTGTAATCTGGCCCAATGGTATCTATAACTGTAGCAAAAGTACTTACCGGAATCATAGTTCCTTTGGCATCTTTTACAAAATAGCCTTTTAAATCATCTGGACTCATACGGTATGCAGATTCAGATTGCACATAGGTTCTGTACTGCCTGCCAAATCTATTGAAGTTATTTACATAAGACCCTCCCAAATAAGCAGAAATCGGACGCGTAGCATCTGCTAACTTCAATCCCAATTTTTGTATTTTATCTTTATCAATGCTAATATATTTCTGCGGCACATTAGAACGATACGTAGAATATACATTTGCTATCTCTGGCCTTTTAGAAGCAGCTTCCACAAATTTTGCCACCTGCATAGATAGATACTGAGGCGTATTACCACTTTTATCTTGCAACATCATACTAAATCCACTTCCTGTTCCTAAACCTGGTATGGGTGGCGGACCAAATGCCATAACTGTGGCCTCTGTTACCTTAGTTAACATGGCATAATTTATAAATTTAACAACTTGCGCAGCGGTTTTCTCGCGCTCCGACCAATGCTTTAACTGTATAAAAAATGTGGCACTGTTAGGCGTACTCTGAAATGTAAAAACATTTAAACCTATAATAGAAGTAGAATTTCTAATTTCTGGAACTTGCGCTAAAATGCGCTCAATTTTTGCACAGGCCAAATCTGTTCTTTGTAATGATGCAGCATCTGGTAATTGAACCCCTACCATAATATACCCTTGGTCTTCTTCTGGCACAAAGCCACCAGGAACCATTTTACCTAATCCGCCAGCAATAATAGTTATGCCAATTAACAACACGGAGCTAATCACCAACTTCCTTGTAAAGAACCCAGCAAGTTTTCCATATTGGTTAGTAAACTTTTCGAACCAACGGTTAAAGGCATCAAAGAACTTTTGAAGTGGGCCTGTTTTGGTAGACTTTGGTTTAAGTAATAAGGCCGCTAATGCCGGACTTAAAGTTAACGCATTAAAGGCAGAAAAAGCAACCGATATAGCAATGGTGATGGCAAATTGTTGGTATAACCTTCCTGTAATTCCACCCGCTAAGGCTACTGGCACAAACACCGCAATTAATATTAAAGCAATAGCAATTACGGGGCCACCAACTTCCTTCATAGCCTTACTTGTAGCCTCTTTGGGGCTCAAACCGTGTTCTATATGATGCATCACTGCTTCAACAACCACTATGGCATCATCTACCACCAAACCAATGGCAAGCACCATTCCTAAAAGAGATAATACATTTACAGAAAAACCAAGTAAGGGGAATAAGATGAATGTTCCTATTAGTGAAACAGGAACCGTTAACAGTGGAATTAAAGTAGCACGCCAATCTTGTAGGAAAATAAATACAACTATAATTACTAAAATTACCGCCTCAAATAAAGTATGTAAAATTTCTTCTATACCAGCACTAACAGATTCGGTAGTGTCCATAGCAACCGCATATTCCAACCCTGCCGGAAAATTTTCACTTATCGCTTTTACCTTTTCTTTAGTGGCCTCTGCCACCTCTAAGGCATTAGAACCAGGTACCTGAAATACAGCAATTGTAGTAGAATTCTTTTGGTTGATCCTACTCTTCTGGTCGTAGTTTTGAACCCCAAGTTCTATGCGTGTTAACTCTTTTAATCTTACTTGTGCACCACTTGCACTTGATTTGATGATGATGTTTCCAAACTCCTCCTCGGTAATTAAGCGATCTTGCAAACGTGCAGTATAGGTAAATTGATTTCCATTGATAGCAGGATTACCTCCAAAATTTCCTCCTGGCACAATATCATTTTGGTCTTTTATGGCCGCAACAACATCATTAATGGTTAGCCCCAATTTTGCCAAGATATCTGGCTTTACCCAAACCCTAATGGCATATTCAGAACCCCCAAAAACTATTACACGTCCAACTCCTTTTATACGCGACAAATCATTTACTAAGTTGATATAGGCATAGTTGGTAAGAAACTCACCACTGTAATTTGAATCGTTTGCCAATACAGAAAACATAATCAATGGAAAAGCCAACGACTTCTGCGTAACCACCCCTAACTTGGTAACCTCTGGAGGTAAAGTTGCATTGGCTTGGCTAACCCTATTTTGCGTTAACATATTGGCCTTATCCAAATCTGTTCCTACTTCAAAAGAAACAGTAGATTGCGTTACTCCACTATTGTTGTTGATAGATTTCATATAAATCATATCCTCAACACCATTTACTTGCTGTTCTATGGGCGCCGCAACAGATTGCTCCATGCTAATTGCATCGGCACCGGTATAATTAGCAGTTACTTGTATAGAAGATGGAACAATTTCTGGGTATTGTGCAATAGGGGTTTTCTGTAAAGTTAACAATCCTAAAATTACTATTAGGATAGAGATAACCATCGCAAAGATGGGTCGCTTAATAAACAATTCACTCATAAGATTAATTATTTACTTAGGGCTGAATCTTTTACTACCATAATGGGCTTTACTACCGTGTTAGGCCTTATCATTTTATTACCCAAGAGTACTACTTTATCGCCAGGTTTTAGCCCTTCTGTAATTACCCATTGCTCGCCAATGCGTGGCCCAGTTTTAACCATTTTGTTAACTACTTTATTACTATCGCCCAATATGGTTACCTGATACAAGTTTTGCAATTGCGTTACCGCACGCTGTGGCACCGTAATAACATTCTCCATTAACTCGGATGGAAACTTTACTTTAATGTATTGCCCCGGACGAATTTCTCTGTCTGGATTATCTACCAAAACTTCAATCATCAAAGAACCTGTAGTTGGATCTATTTCTCTGTTGGCCAAATTAAATGCCCCAGGATATTTATAGAGAGAACCATCACTTAAATAAATAGAAACATTCACCTTATTCTTATTTGAAGCACTCGCCGATTTTAGCTTTTCTACATAATGCAAATAATCATTTTCACTAATTGGAAAGCGAACTCTAATTTTACTTAAATCCGAAATCACGTTAAGCGCTTGGGTATTCATGGTATTAACCAAATCGCCTGTTCTTAGGCTTGATATGCCAATTAAGCCAGAGATAGGAGCAGTTACCTTGCAAAATCCAAGTTGAATATTGGCATTATCTAAATTTGCATTTGCGGCCTTTACTCTACCTTGCGCTGCGCCTACGGCGGCATTGGCTGCATCTAAATCTCTTTTGCTTAGTGCGTTGGCTTCAACCAAAGGCTTCACTCTTGCCAAATCACTTTTTGCCCTACTCAACTCGGTAGCAGCATCTGCCAATTTACCTTCGGCTTCTGCCACCTTAGCTTTATAAGGTAAATCATCTATGGCATATAATAGCTGTCCGCTTTTTACATAAGTACCCTCCTCAAAGTACATACCGGTAATTAAGCCTTGAACCCTAGCTCTAATTTGTACATCGGCCAAGCCATAAGCTTGACCAACATAGGTAGCATAAATAGGTAAATCACTTACAGAAACATCCAAAACACTTACTTCTGGAATGGGGGCTTGGGCCTTCTTATCGGGCACACCGCAGGCAAGGGTTATGCCTAAAAATAGTCCAAGGAAAATTTTATGATTCATGCAAAAAAAATTTAACAAGAATAAGAAAGGATTATTAAAAATCCTTCATAGCGCTAAGAAATTCTCTTTATCCTTGCCATATAAAACCCGTCAAAGCCGCTTTCGCTTGGCAAAACCACACGCTCTTCCTCAAGCTCATAGTTGGCATGGGCACTTAAAAAGGTCTGCACCTGCAATTGGTTTTCTGATGGTAATATACTGCAAGTAGCATACACAAACTTTCCTTCTGGCTTTATTATTTTGCTATACTCTTGCAAAATATCTTGCTGCTCTTTTTTAATACGATCTATAAAACCTAAACTCAATTTCCATTTGGCATCCGGATTACGCTTTAAAACGCCCAGGCCAGAGCATGGCACATCTAAAAGCAATCTGTCTGCGGTGCCATATAATTTCTTGATGGATTTTGGCCCCTCAATTAATTTGGTTTCTAGGTTACTAATGCCTGCCCGGCGCGCCCTTTTTTTGGTTTCGTCTAGTTTCCACTGTTCAGTATCTAAACTGGTTAACCTGCCTTTATTTTGCATTAATGCAGCAATATTCATACTCTTACCACCCGCGCCAGCGCAAGCATCTATAACACGCATACCTGGCGCAACATCCATAAAGCTTGCTACCAATTGTGAAGAAGCATCTTGCACTTCAAACAAACCATTTTTAAACTCAGGGAGTATAAATAAATTCTGACGTTCCTTTAAAATAAGAGCATCTTTACAACCTGTTACCTGAGAAGTTTCAATATTTTTTTCTCTAAAAGCAAGCATCAAATCTTGCTTGGTAGTTTTTAAGGTATTCACTCTAATTACAACCTCTGCTTGGTTATTGAGCGCTTCTGCCTCCTTGTTCCATTGCTTGCCCAACTCCTTCCATAACAAATCGTCCATCCAATCTGGATAAGAATAATTAATCTTACGCTGGGTTTTTAAAATCTTATAATTCTTTTCAATTTTCTTGGCATCTACATTCTTAAATTCTTCCCACTTAGAAAGTTCTCTTCCTTTTAAAATTTGCCAAGTACCAAATAAAGTGTACAAATTGGTTTCATTCAGTTCATGCGTTTCTAACTCGGCAACCGCTCTAATCAATCGCCAGTAACGCACCATATCATAGGTATTTTCTGCAATAAATGCGCGGTCCCTGGCTCCCCAAAGTTTGTTAGATTTAAGAACGCGCTCTAATACTTTATCGGCATAGCGCTCCTCCTCAAATATTTGATAAATAGATTCGTTTACGGCTTTTATTAAGTTTAAGTGAAGTTTCATTCCTAAGATGCTTTTATAATTCTAAGCTCCGAAGGTAAGTAATTATTCATTCTGCCGGGCATCACCTTCGCAAATCCTAAACCTAAATTTTCGCAGCTCATAAGATTCCAACCCCTAGGCTGAAGCCCATCTACCTCCAAATTTTGCTTTCGTAAATAGGCTAAGGCATTTTCATTATCTAACTCCCAACGCGGTAAATCTTTAGAAAGATGAATACTTAAGGCTAAATCATGATCTGGTATTAACAGTTGTTGTTTATCTAATGTACCCATTCTAATGCCAGATTTAACAATGCGTAATTTACTCCATAATTGCTCTAAATGAGAAATACTAGCCGTGGGTATGGCAAAAGTTTGCAAGCCAAACTGCACAAAATCCACAGCCATATCTTGGTTCAACCAGGCCTTAAATGGGCCTTGGTGCTTAGGCAATACAAAGGGCAGCTTTTTACCGCTATTATTTCGTTTTGAACCTATCTCTCCCGCGTTTCTTGGCTTTCGCAAAACAGCCATAAACAAGCCTTCCCCATTCACCAAATGCGGGAAAAACCTAAACATAAATTGCTTCGCTTCTCTAATAGGCCAATCTGATGGTACTTGAATTGGCAAAGCTTCCAAACCTTGGGATTGAATTAACCAATTTACATTCTCTTCGTTCTCTTGACGGTTATAAGTACAAGTAGCATAAATTAAAATACCTCCCTCTTTAAGCGAAGGTAAAACTTGGGCTAAAATGCGCTGTTGCCTTCCAACACAAAGACTCACCGCAGACTCACTCCATTCTTTTGCTGCAGCTGCATCTCGCCTAAATAAACCCTCCCCGCTGCAAGGTGCATCTACCAATATCAAAACAAATTGTTGACCTATTTGCACAAAATCTGCTGGGTCATTATTGCTAATAAAAACATTGGCTAAACCCTTTTTTTGTAAATTTTCTTCCAATATTCTCAGCCGCGACTTGATAATTTCGTTGGCTACCAGCGTTCCGTTTTGCTGCAAAGCATCGAGCAAATGCATAGACTTGCCACCTGGCGCGGCGCATAAATCTAATACCATTGGTGCAGGCACTTTTGGCATCACCTGCTTTAATACATGGGCTAAAAACTGACTCGATGATTCTTGCACATAGTAGGCCCCAGCATGAAAATAGGGATCAAGAATAAAGGAGGGTCTTTGACGCAAAGCACGCCCATAAGCATTCCAAAGAATAGGAGCTTCGGCTACAAATTTATTACTTTGCTTAAACCGATTAAGATGCACAGAGGTAACTGGCTCTTGATTTAAGGCATCAAAAAAATATCCTGCCTCTTCTTTTAAAAGTTGCAGGATATTCTGCTCAAAAGCAAGTGGCCATTTCATTTGACCCAAATACACTACCTATAGAATTTTGCTTAGGAACTTTTCAAACTCCTGCTTCAACTCGCTATAAATTTTTTCAAAAGTTACAACTCTGTCTTGCAATTCCTCTGGCTTATCAAATAAACGGTGGTCGCTAGCAATTGGATTCTCCATTGCATTCTTAGCCAAATCTGCATCTGCAAGTTTTAAATCGTGACGTAAAATATCTATTACCTCGCGCTGTAAGATAAACTGATTTTGAAAATGTTCTACATTTTTTAATACTTCATTATCTGTATTTCTTGAAGCCACTTCGTCTAATCTATTTTGCCATGAACCTAATTCATCTTTGCAAAAATCTAATTGCTTTATCCATGTAATCATGTTTTGGTGAATATCACCCATGTGTGCTCTTTTTTCCATGCCTCAAAAATATATCAATTTAACTAAAAAAAACAAGATAAAAATCATACTAAAAATAATCTAACTATTGATTTTCAAACAATTGTAATAGCTACAAAACAATTCATTAAAATTTGCTTTCTAAAAAGCAACCAATTGGCAAATTGAGGTCTATAGAATGTAATTAATGAAAATAACCCTTGCTGAAAAAGAACTTATCCAAGGCTGCATCGATGGTGATGAAGCCAAAGAGAAGGCGTTGTTTAAACAATACTATGGACCAATGATGCAAATTTGTAGAAGGTATGCAAGTAATTCTGATGAAGCCAAGGATCTTTTACAGGAAGGCTTTATCAAAATTTTTCAAAATCTAAGTAAATTTAATGGCCAAAGCAGCTTAAAAACTTGGATGAGTAGGATTATGATAAACCTAGCAATTGATGCATTCCATAAAGAAAAAAAACAGCAAATGGAGACTTTAGAAGAATCCATATCTGTTGCGGATGGGTATAATGAGATAGAGAATCCACTAATGCTTTTGGAGCCAGAAAAAGTTTTGGCCCTGCTTCAAAAAATGCCACAAGGCTACAGAACTATACTTAATCTCTATGCGGTGGAAGGGTATTCTCATAAAGAAATAGCCCAAAGCTTAGGAATAAGCGAAGGCACTTCTAAGTCTCAATTATCCAAGGCTAGAGCCTTATTATTACAAATGGTTGAACCTATGCTAATTGCAATTGAACATGAATCCTGAAAACGATAATTTTTTTAAATCTTTAAAAGATAGCTTAGCAAACTATCCCGAGCCTACACCAACAGAGGCCGACTGGGAAGATTTTAAGGCCGTAAGGGCGGCAACGAAACAAAAGAAAAAGCCAATAATTGGATGGCTACTTCCTAGCAGTTTTATCATCGCCCTTTTAACTATTGGAGCCTTTAGTTTAATTATACCAGAAAAGAAAGTTAGCAAAAATACAGAAACCAAAACAAACCTTAGGAATGGCTTAATAGCCAAAGCCAAACCTAAGGATGTTATTTTGAAAAAAATTGAAAATGAAAAAACTAAAGCCGAAGCTGAAGTAATAGAGGTAAAGGAAAATGACAATTCCAATAAGTCTTTTAACACAAATAACATTAAGCCTGAACCAAGCAACCTTCTTAACCAAAATAAAAATGGAGTACAAGAAGATATTTTACCTTCCTTAATTAATCTGGATGATAAAACAATGGCTCAATTGATAAACCAATCATATCCTATCCTACTTTCATCTAGCATATTAAAACCATTAAAAACAACTCAATTTTATGCTGTACCCAATAGATTAGACTTTGGTTCAAACAGAAAAATTAAAAAACCTTTGCATGCGGATTGGGTAAGCATTTGGGGAATTGGCGCCATTGTAACAGAAAGGCCAAATAACTTTAGTTGGGGTGCAGGATTTCAACTAGGAAAAGATTTTGGCAAAGGTTGGTATACTGCAATAGGTTTAGAATACACACAAATGAATTACCAAACTTCAAATAACTGGAACCATGATTTTGTAAGTCATGATTTAGTTAAGGTTGACACCAACCTAAGAATGAACGTGAATCTAAACAGAATAGAAATGGTGATGGATTCAATTTTTGAATACAGAACTCATAACGAAAATGTGAAGCAACAAAGCCTAAGCATCTCAAGAAACATTGATATTCCACTAGAAATTGGTTATGTTATAAACATAGGGAAATTAAACATAGGTAGTAATTTAGGAATATACAATAGAATTAAACATACACAAACCACTACCTTAGAAAAGTATCCAATAAGTAACCAAAACAAAGGTAGTTTTGAAGAAAGTTATACCTACCAACTGTTTAGTAACATCGGAATTTCTTTAGGCTATCCAATTAACAAACGAATTTTGGTGCAAGCCTCACCCAACTTACTTTTTAACCCATTTGAAATAAAATCTGGCCTTTTAGAAACCCGTATTCGTATAGGAATTAAATATTATTTAAACTAAAACTAACATGAAAAAAACCACCTTTCTACTTTTACTAGTTGCGCTTTTGCTTCCAAACCTAATGGAAGCGCAAAATTGCCAAACACGCTTCGACTATTACAAACGAGGTAAAGACGTTGTATTCTTCAGCACCTCAACCCTAGCACCTTCTCCATGGCAAGAATGGAACTTTGGAGATGGCAGCGGCTGGCAATATGTTGTGGAAGACCATACCATAAAATCTTATGCTAACCCAGGCACTTACTTAGTGTGCTTAAAAG
>VEQB01000252.1 GCA_018883485.1 Bacteroidota bacterium | reverse complement strand
AATGGCACACCTATTGTTTGGAAAAAATAAGTTTTTTTAAACGCTTCGAAAGAAAAGTTTAAGGTGAAAGATAAAATTGTAATTATTACAGGTGCTTCCTCGGGCATTGGCGAAGCTTGCGCTCATGTTTTCGGAAAAGCAGGGGCAAAACTTGTATTGGCAGCGCGCAATCAAGAGAAATTACTAGAACTTTCTACACAATTGTCTACTTATGGGGTTCAAGCTTTGCCAATAGTTTGTGATGTTAGATTAGAAAAAGATTGTGAAGCCCTAGTTCAAAAGACAATTGCACATTACGGCCAAATTGATGTGCTTATTAATAATGCTGGTATAAGTATGCGCGCGCTCTTTAGGGACGCAGATTTAAAAGTTTTAGAAGCTTTATTGCAAACCAACTTTTGGGGAGCTGTTTATTGCACTAAATTTGCCTTACCTTTCCTATTAAAAACTAAAGGTTCTATTATTGGTGTTAACTCATGGGCTGGTTTTACTGGACTTCCAGGAAGAACAGGCTATTCTGCTTCTAAGTTTGCTTTATTAGGCTTTATGGAGGCGCTTAGAGTAGAAAATCTAAAAACAGGTTTACATATAGGAAGTATATTCCCTGGTTACACAACTTCTAATATTAGAAACACCGCATTAAATGCAAATGGCCAACCTCAGCAAGATAGCCCCTTAGATGAAAATAAGTTAATGTCGGCCAATGAGGTTGCACAAAATATTTTAAAAATGGTGCAAAAGAGACGCAAGTACCATATTCTTACTACCACTGGGAAATTGATGTATTGGATTAACAAGTTATTTCCAAATTATATAGACCGTGAGGTTTACAAGGTAATATCAAAAGAAAAAAATTCTCCATTCTAATAAAAAAGCTGCCTCAGCAAGTGAAGCAGCTTTATATATGAATAGCTTTAGGCCATTCCCAACCCCCACCATTTGAGGGGGAACATGGGCTTAAACATCTATTTTAGCGTATTTGGCATTGGCCTCAATAAACTCTCTTCTTGGTGGCACCTCATCGCCCATTAACATGCTAAAGATATGATCTGCTTCTGCAGCGCTATCTAAACTCACACGTTTCAGGGTTCTGGTATCTGGGTTCATGGTTGTAGACCATAATTGCTCTGCATTCATTTCTCCCAAACCTTTATATCGTTGTATGTTTACAGTATCAGGATTTGCTCCTTTGGCAATACGCATAACAGCTTCTTCGCGTTGGGCTTCTGTCCAGCAATATTCTTCATCTTTTCCTTTTTTTACCAAATACAAAGGTGGTTGGGCTATATAAATATAACCAAACTCAATAAGTTCCTTCATGTAACGGAAGAATAAGGTTAAAATAAGCGTACGAATATGTGAGCCATCCACATCCGCATCCGTCATAATAATAATCTTATGATACCTTAACTTAACAATATTTAAAGCTTTTCCATCATCTGGTGTGCCAATGGTTACACCTAAAGCTGTAAACATATTTCTAATTTCTTCGTTCTCGTAGATTTTGTGCTCTAAGGCTTTTTCTACGTTTAAGATTTTACCCCTTAAAGGCAAAATAGCTTGAAATGCTCTATTTCTGCCTTGCTTGGCTGTTCCACCGGCAGAATCTCCCTCAACTAAATAAATTTCGCAAAGTGCTGGGTCGCTTTCTTGGCAATCGGCTAATTTTCCTGGTAAACCAGAACCAGTAAGTGCACCTTTGCGTTGCACCATTTCTCTGGCTTTGCGCGCTGCAGCTCTTGCGGTGGCTGCAAGCACTACTTTTTGCACAATCAGTTTGGCCTCACGCGGGTTTTCTTCCAAATAATTATTTAGCATTTCACCTACACATTGGTCAACTGCACCCGTAACATCATTATTTCCTAATTTTGTTTTGGTTTGACCCTCAAACTGTGGCTCTTGCACTTTTACAGAGATTACCCCAGTTAATCCTTCTCTAAAGTCGTCTCCACTAATTTCAATTTTCACGTTTTTTAACAAACCTTCTTTATCGGCATAGGCTTTAAGGGTTCTGGTTAAAGCTCTTCTAAAACCGGCCACGTGCGTGCCACCTTCTATGGTATTGATATTGTTTACATAAGAATGCAAATTTTCGGTGTACCCGTGGTTATAGGTCATGGCAACCTCAACGGGTACGCCATTCTTTTCTCCCTCTACATAAATGGGACTAGGTAATAATTTCTCGCGTGTGCCATCTAAATAGTTCACAAACTCTACCAAACCTCCTTCAGATAAAAACTCTTCCTCTCTTCCGTTTCCTGCTTCATCTAAGCGTAAATCCTTAAGAAAAATATGGATACCTCGGTTCAAAAAGGAAAGCTCACGTAAACGTGCTGCTAAGGTTTCGTATTTAAATTCGGAAACGGTAAAAATACTAGTATCGGGTTCAAAATAAATGGTAGTTCCATTTTTATCAGAATCACCCACTACTTTTACATCATATAAAGGCTTACCACAACTGTATTCCTGTTGCCAAACTTTTCCATCTCTGTGAACAGTTGCACGCAATAGGGTAGAGAGGGCATTTACGCAACTTACACCCACACCGTGCAAACCTCCAGAAACTTTGTACGTATCTTTATCAAATTTACCACCTGCATGTAAAACGGTCATAACAACCTCTAAAGCAGATTTACCTTCCTTGGCATGCATGCCAGTTGGAATACCTCTACCATCATCTTCTACGGTGATAGAATTGTTGGGATTAATGGTTACGGTAATTTTTTTACAATACCCCGCTAATGCTTCGTCAATTGAATTGTCTACTACTTCATAAACCAAGTGATGCAAACCCCTAGCTCCAACATCTCCAATATACATGGCCGGACGCTTACGCACAGCTTCTAAACCTTCAAGTACCTGTATATTATCGGCACCATAATTTCCTTTGTCTTCCATTGCTTCGTTACTCATTCTTAATTCTATGTTATCAATGCGTAAAAATAAGGTAAAGGCCGTTCTGAACCAAATTAATCAAGGGTTTTAGGCCCTTTGTTATCCACATTTTTTCCTATTTAAATTAAGCCTCGTTGATTGGCCTATTTAATTCGTCCCACAAAGCTATCCAATGCCTAAACATTTCAGTGTTTACGCGCATTTCGCCAGTAACCAATTGATTGAAGTTTTTTAATTCGTGTTGGGCGTATTTTTGTAGTGGTAAAAGTTTCTCTTGATTAATTAAATTACTAAGCGAAATCATAAGTTGCGCCACATTGTATTGAGGGAGCATTTTGCCATCATCAATTTTTATGCAAACCCCAAGTTTTTGTTTGGTAAAAGCCATGCAAAAAACACCTTCTGCGCCTGTTTTCCCAATAATTTCTGGGGCACAAATCTGCATCATATCGGTACAATAGCGCTTGCTTCCTGCTACCATAAAAGGGTATTGACTAATGGCTTCTACCAAAGTTTTACAGGCTTCCTGTCTTACTGCTTCAAATTGGCTTGGTTCAACCAGATTTCTAAAACAAATGGCTTGGTGGTAGGCAGGTATGCTATAAATAGGTGCAGTGCAGCCGTCTAGTGCACAAACCATTTTTTCTTTAGGGTATTCATAAAAGGCGGCTACGTAGTTTAAAATTAATTGTTGAACCGAGTGCGCTGGATTAAGATAATCTTCCGTATCAAAGTTCAATAATTTGCACAATGCCAACATACCAGCATGCTTGCCACTGCAATTATTATGTATGGCAGTAGGCTTGGTTTGATGCATAATTAAAGCATCCGCATCTTTTTTGTGGGTGGGATATTGTGCGCCGCAACCCAAAGCTTTGCCAATATCTTCTCCCAACACACGCACATAGGTGCCTTTGCTGCAGCGAACCTGCAGATCGAGATCCACGTGCTCACCATGGCTGTGCAATCGTTCGAGCGTGAGGCTGTGGATGGTGATCGATCGCGGCTCGCGATCCACGGTGATGCCGTCGCGGGCGTATTCGTACAGGGCCTTGCCGTCCTTTTTGAGAGCGCTGTGCATGGGCGGAACCTGCCGGATCGGCCCCATGAAACGGTCCAGCACCTCCACCACCTGCCCCAGTGTGCAGGTCACTGGCCGCTCAGCGATCAGCTCGCCTTCGGCATCGGCTGTCGTGGTCT
>VEQB01000251.1 GCA_018883485.1 Bacteroidota bacterium | reverse complement strand
TGGTTAAAGGACATAAAATTGGAGATTTGGTAGCTATTATGGGAACTTTAGATTTAGTAATTCCAGACATTGACCGTTAATAAAGAAAGTGATGTTTAGTTTAGAACAAATAACCACAGGTATACATCAATGGCTTAGCAACAACTTTTCTGCCAATGTTGTTTTAGTACTAGAAATGACCCTCATTGGTTTGGCTGCTATCACACTCTTTGCGCTTTTGGGCTTGGTGTTGGTTTATATGGAAAGAAAAGTTTCTGCCTTTATTCAGATTCGTTTAGGTCCAAATAGGGTGGGGCCAAAAGGAATTTTCCAAACTGCTGCCGATACGGTTAAATTAATGTTGAAAGAAGGTTTTGTGCCAGATGGTGCAGATAAATTTTTGTATAAGTTGGCACCGTTTGTGGTTATGATTATTGCCATGCTATTACTTGCTCCCATTGCCTTTGCAAAGAATTTTGCCATTTGGGATTTAAACATAGGCGTATTTTTTATAACAGCTATTTCTTCTGTTTCTGTTATCGGGATTTTGATGGCTGGCTGGGCAAGTAATAACCAATATTCTTTATTAGGAGCTATGCGCAGTGGGGCACAAATTATCAGTTATGAAGTGTCTGCCGGCTTAGCTATACTTACCATTGTGGTATTAACTGGTAGTCTACAAATTTCAGAAATTGTGAAGTCGCAAGAAAATGGCTGGTGGTTATTTAAAGGACATATTCCTGCGCTCATTGCTTTTGTAATTTATATTATTGCCGTAACAGCCGAAACCAATCGCGCCCCATTTGATATGGCAGAAGCCGAATCTGAGTTAACTGGCGGCTTTCACACAGAGTATGCTGGGATGCGTTTTGCTTTGTTTTTTTTAGCCGAGTATATCAATATCTTTATTGTTTGTGCTATTGGAGCAACGCTATTTTTGGGCGGTTGGATGCCTTTTCATATAGGCACTTGGGAAGGTTTTAACTTAGTGATGGATTATATTCCTTCTTCTATTTGGTTCTTTGGTAAAACCTTCTTTCTTATCTTCGTTATTATGTGGTTTAGGTGGACCTTCCCTCGCCTGCGCATAGACCAACTCTTGCACTTAGAATGGAAGTTTTTGTTGCCTATCAGTCTTTTCAATTTGTTGTTAATGACCTTCATCGCCATTAAGGGTTGGCATTTTTAAAGCTATGATAACTTTTTTAAGACAATACTTTTTAGATATCTACCAAGCAGTAAGTTCTTTATTAAAAGGAATGAAACTTACTGGGTATTATTTTACGCATCCTAAAGAAATTATTACAGAGCAATACCCAGATAACAGGGCAACACTAAATTTACCAGAGCGCTTTAGGGGCGAGGTGGTAATGCTACACGATGAGAACAATGAACACGCTTGTACAGGATGTTCTGCCTGCGAATTGGCTTGTCCAAATGGCACCATAAAGATTCTTAATAAGTTTGATATTACCCCAGAAGGCAAAAAGAAAAAGGCCATAGATACTTTTGTGTATCATTTAGAATTGTGTACCATGTGTAATTTGTGCATTGTGGCTTGCCCAACAGATGCAATTAAGATGGCACAAACTTTTGAACACAGTGTTTTTGATAGAAGCTTACTTACCAAGAAACTCAATTTACCTGGTTCTAAATTAAGGGAGGGTGTAGAATAATGGAAATGAAAGATGTATTTTTTTACCTTATAGCAGCCTATATTTTGGGTACTGGTTTTATGGCTGTTAATACACGCAAAATATTTAGAGCAGCTATTTGGTTGTTGTTTTCGCTTATCGGTATAGCTGCTTTATATTTCTGGTTGAACCAAGAGTTCTTAGCCGCAGTGCAAATTTCAGTTTATGTAGGCGGTATTGTTGTGCTCATTATTTTCTCTGTATTTCTTACGCAAAAAGCTGGAAATAAAATTCCAAAAACAAGCATACAAAAAACACTTTTTTCTGCCTTAGCTACCTTGTTTGGATTTGCTTTAACCACCTATATTTTGTGGCATCATACTTTTGGTTCAAACCAAATACAAGTTTTAGATGCAAGTATAGAGCAAATTGGAACACAGTTATTAAACCCAGGAAAAGATGGCTTTCTTTTGCCATTTGAAGCAGTGAGTATGCTTTTATTAGCGGCTTTGGTTGGGTGCATTGTAATTGCTATGAAAGTTAAAAAGGAGGAAACAGCATGATGCAAGTAGGTTTAAATCATATGCTCTTGTTAAGCACTTGCCTATTCTTTTTAGGCATGTATGGGTTTTTTACACGACGAAATTTAATAACTATTTTGATGTCGTTGGAGTTAATGCTCAACAGTGTTAACATTAATTTTGTAGCCTTTAATACTTATTTGTATCCGCAAAATTTGGATGGGGTATTCTTTAGTATTTTTATCATCACTATTGCCGCTGCAGAAGCCGCAGTAGCTATTGCCATTATTATTAACCTTTTTCGTAGTCACCAATCTATTGATGTAGATGATGCGGGAGAAATGAAGTATTAAGTATGACAAATACCTTAACTATTTTACTGATAATAGGTTTGCCGCTCCTGTCATTTTTGGTGCTAGGCATTTTTGGTAATAGCCAAGAAGTACTAAAGAAAGCTGCTGGTTTTATGGGTACTTCTTTTATGGCCATTGCAAGTTTCTTGGCTATAAAATTAGCATGGCAATATTTTTTTAATGCAGGTTATTTAGGCAATGGTTATCAACCTCAAATTATTTTCAAATACACTTGGTTATCCTTTGGTTCAAACCTTTCTATAGACATGGGAGCTTTACTTGATCCTATATCTGCAATGATGTTGGTGGTAGTTACTTTTATTTCCTTTATGGTACATGTTTTTAGTTTGGGGTATATGAAAGGCGAAGATAGGTTTGCTATTTATTATGCTTTTCTTGGTTTGTTTACTTTTTCTATGCTTGGGTTAGTAATGAGTTCTAATATTTTTCAGATTTATATCTTCTGGGAATTAGTGGGAGTATCCTCATTTTTATTAATTGGTTTTTATTATCAAAAATCCTCGGCAGTAGCGGCAGCAAAAAAAGCATTTATTGTAACCCGCTTTGCAGATTTAGGTTTCTTAATAGGTATTTTAACTTTAGGAAATTTTGGCGAATCCTATGATTTCCTAACTTTAATACAAACGCTAAGTGATACTCAATCTCCTCAATTTGTGGCCATGAGTATGGCAGGTTTTATTGGGGTAAGTGCATTAACATGGGCTTTGGTTTTAGTATTTGTTGGTGGTGCTGGTAAATCTGCCATGTTTCCTCTACATATTTGGTTGCCAGATGCCATGGAAGGACCCACGCCCGTTTCTGCCTTGATTCATGCTGCTACCATGGTTGTGGCTGGCGTATTTTTGGTAGCACGTTTGTTTCCCATATTTGCTTTATCTGGCTCAGGCGCTTTAGATTTGGTAACCTATGTAGGTGTTTTTTCTGCTTTGTTTGCGGCACTCATTGCCTGCACACAAACAGATATCAAAAGGGTATTGGCCTATTCTACCATGTCGCAAATTGGCTTTATGATCTTTGCTTTAGGCGTATCTGGTTATGGCGGAGAAAATGGCGCCGGCTATAGCGCTTCTTTATTTCATTTGTTTACACATGCTTTTTTTAAATCGCTTTTGTTTTTAGGTGCTGGTGCCATTATCCATGTGGTGCATAGTAACGATATGAAAGATATGGGTGGTTTAAGAAAGTTCATGCCCATTACTCATTTTAGTTTTTTAATTGCTTGTTTGGCTATTTCAGGAATTCCGCCTTTTGCTGGATTCTTTAGTAAAGAGGCAATTTTACATGCAGCACATCAAAAAAGTTTTGGCATATATGCCATTGCCATGCTTACTTCTTTTCTTACTGCTTTTTATATGTTTCGTTTGTATTTTTCTATCTTTTGGAATAAGGAAAAAGAGGCACCAAAACATTATCATGGAGAAGGTACCTGGAGTATGAAATTACCATTGATTATTTTAGCTATTGCTTCAACCACTTTTGGCTTTATACCTTTTTCAAATTATGTAAGTTCGGATAGCAAAGGGATTGCTTCTCATCTTGATTTATTATTTTCTATTGCACCTGTAACGTTAGGCTTGGTTGGTTTTATTT
>VEQB01000250.1 GCA_018883485.1 Bacteroidota bacterium | reverse complement strand
GTGGCACGTGCCTTGCGTGATGCAGTTGCCATTGATGGTCGCACTGCTGGAATTCCATCCACCAAGGGCACCCTTTAGTTGATCGCAATTCTTGATTACGGTTCCGGAAACCTTCGATCTGCGCTACGCGCCTTTGAGCGAGCAGGTAAGGAAGTTGTACTTAAATTAACTTTGGCCGAGGCATTAAATAAAATGAATGAGGTTACTATTAGCTACGATAGAAAGAAAGATAGAAATGTAACCAATAATGAAATGGCGGTAGTTAGCTCTAGGTCGTTTAACCCAGATGATACCAAGAAGTTTGCAGGGGCCTTGGGCGACCCTAGTCGTATGGCGGCAAACTTTGCGGGAGTAGTGGCTGGCAATGATAGTAGAAATGATATTGTGGTAAGAGGCAACTCGCCAAATGCTATGTTATGGCAAATGGAAGGCGTTAATATTCCTAACCCTAATCATTTTGGTTCAAGCTTTAATACAGGTGGCCCAGTAAGTATGCTTAATGCAAATAATATTGCTAAGAGCGATTTCTTTACCTCTGCTTTTCCAGCCCAATATGGCAATGCAAATGGAGGAGTATTTGATGTGATGTTAAGAGATGGTAATAATCAAAAACGCGAGTTTGTTGGGCAAATAGGTTTTAATGGTATTGAGCTTGGAGCAGAAGGTCCATTAGCCGCCGGCAGTAAAGCTTCTTATGTGGTAAATTACCGTTATTCTACCTTGGCATTTATGCAAAACTTAGGAATAGATGTGGGTACTGGAGGTGCAACACCATTGTACCAAGATTTAAATTTTAAAATTACAGCACCTACCAAAAGTAAAGGTAAGTTTAGTCTTTGGGGTATGGGAGGCATTAGTTCAATAGATTTGTTGGGTCAAGACGTAGATACTACCGAAGTTAACTTTTACGGCTCACGCGATGAAAACACCTTACCACGCTATAAATCTGGAGTTGTAGCAGCTTCCTTTGAGCAAAGTTTGAGTACTAAAACATGGGCAAAGTTTACATTAGCAGCTAGTGGTAGTAAAAATTATTTTTCGGTAGATAGCATAGATTTACTAACAGATGCTACTTATAGAAGAGGAGAAGGGAGCTTTACAGATTTAAAATATTCGGCCGTGTTG
Organism: Bacteroidota bacterium; assembly: GCA_018883485.1. Taxonomy (GTDB): domain Bacteria; phylum Bacteroidota; class Bacteroidia; order UKL13-3; family UKL13-3; genus B1. The sequence goes on along the minus strand of VEQB01000250.1, from coordinate 2,978 downwards.
AACCTAACGCACAAGGTAAATTCTAAGAATGCGATTCATGCAGGTTTTACGCATGACCTTTCCAACTTTGATTATTTTAACAAAGATGTTTACAATAAGGGAAACATAGATACTGTGCGGGTAGACAACAAAGGCGCTCATAATTTAACGCAAGGCTATGTTCAATGGAAGCATCGCTTTAATGCTAGGCTAAGCGCAAACATTGGTTTACATGGGCAGTATTTTGATGTTAATAAACAATTTGTGGTTGAACCAAGAGCTGGCATGCGCTATGCCCTAAACGAAAAACAAAGCATCAATGCAGGGTATGGCATGCACCATCAAACTATGCCTACTTATAATATTTTTGTACGCAATGCACAAGGAGAAGAAACCAATAGAGACGTACAATTTAGCAGGAGTAATCATTTGGTATTGGGGTATGAAAATAATTTTAGTGCTGTTTGGAAATTGAAGACAGAGTTATACTACCAATTATTAGATAAGGTTCCTGTAAATGATTATCCAAGTTCATTTTCTATGATAAATATTGGGGCGGATTTTGTACCTAGTGATCAAAGCAATTTGGTAAACGAAGGAACTGGAACCAACTATGGGGTTGAGCTTACCTTAGAAAGATATTTTAATAAGGGATATTACTTAATGGTAACGGGTTCTGTTTTCGAAAGTAAATACAAAGGAAGTGATAAGGTAGAAAACAATACCGCCTTTAATACCAATTATGCCTTAAATATCCTATCGGGTAAAGAGTATGCCATTGGTAAGAAAGGTGATGTAATTTATGGGAATTTTAAATTAACAACGGTTGGTGGCAGGTATTTTACGCCCTTAAATTTAGCAGCCTCTGAGGCCGTTAGTTTCGCTGTTTACGATGAAACAAAGCCCTTTTCTGAGAAGCAAGATGCCTATTTTAGATTGGATATTAAATTGGGTTGGAGAAGAGACTTTAAAAAGAGCTCTATGGAGTTTGCGGTAGATTTGCAAAACGTAACCAACCACCAGAACATTTTTGCGCAAGGATATAATAAGTACACCAATGCCATTGCTTACGAATACCAATTAGGCTTTTTTCCAGTGCCTATGTTTAGGTATACGTTTTAAGGAAATAAAACTGTTAAGTAAACACTATGTTAAAGTTAGCTGTTAAATTCTTGTTCTTAAACTTATATTTGCAGCATTATGAAAACAATAGATACAATTAATTTTTCTGGTAAAAGAGCCTTGGTTCGTGTAGATTTTAATGTACCCTTAGATAAAAAGACTTTAGAAATAACAGACGACGCCCGCATTAGGGCAACTGTTCCAACCATAAAAAAGATTTTAGCAGAAGGTGGTTCATGCATTTTAATGAGCCATTTAGGTAGGCCCTTAAAGAAGTTAAAAGAAGATGGTACTATAGACGTAGAAAAACATACACTTAGAAATACCTTAGCCAAAGTAAAAGAATTGTTAAATGTACCTGTGAAATTTGCTAGCGATTGCATTGGCGATGAAGCTGCGGCTATGGCAAAGGAGTTAAAATCTGGCGAGGTTTTATTATTAGAAAATTTACGTTTTTATAAAGAAGAAGAAAAGGGAGATGAATCCTTTGCGGCCAAGCTTGCCAAGTATGGTGATGTTTATGTGAACGATGCTTTTGGAACTGCACATAGAGCACATGCCTCAACTGCAATTATTGCTAAGTTTTTTCCAGAGGCCAAGTGTTTTGGTTATGTAATGGCAAAGGAAATTGCCAATGCAGAAAAGGTAATTCACCAGGCGGCGCGTCCGTTTACTGCCATAACAGGTGGTGCTAAGGTTTCGGATAAGTTGTTAATTTTAGAAAATTTAATTGATAAGGTTGATAATCTAATCATTGGTGGTGGCATGGCTTACACTTTCTTAAAAGCTATGGGTTATGAAATTGGTTCAAGCCTTTGTGAAGAGGATAGGTTAGAGCTTTGTTTAGAATTGATGAAGAAGGCAGAAAGTAAGGGTGTTAAATTGTTGTTACCAGAAGATTCTGTGGTAGCCGATGCTTTTTCAAATGAGGCAACCGTTAAAGTTTGTGATAATAAATTAATAGAAAAAGGTTGGATGGGTTTAGATATTGGTCCGAAAGCAGCAGCCCATTTTGCAGCAGTTATAAAAGCTTCAAAAACCATTTTATGGAACGGTCCAATGGGCGTTTTTGAAATGTCTAATTTTGAAAATGGTACCAAAACCGCTGCAATAGCAGTAGCAGAAGCTACAAAGGGTGGAGCATTTAGTTTAATTGGAGGTGGAGATAGTGCCGCAGCGGTAGCCCAATTTGGCTTAGAAGATCAAGTAAGTTATGTAAGCACGGGTGGTGGCGCTTTGTTAGAATACTTCGAGGGAAAAACCCTTCCAGGTATCGAAGCCATTAATGCCTAATGTTTTTTAAAAAGTATAAGTTCGCCCTACTTTGGGCATTGGTAATTTTGGGTGCCTGCGGAATTAATGGGAATAGCATTCCTCATATTTCGTTTGATATAGGTATAGATAAAATTGCGCATTTTATATTTTTTGGACTCCTAGCTTGGCTCATTTATGTTGCAGAAAAGCGGTATTTGTTTTTGGCAATTTTTATCTCTTCTATTTATGGCATAAGCATAGAGTATTTGCAAATGACCGTTTTTGTGAATAGGTCTTTTGATTACGCAGATATGCTAGCAGATGTAATAGGAGCCTTGGCTATACTTCCCATTACTTATTTGAGTACGGGCAAACAACTCTTAAAGTAAACTACTTAAATCACCACTGATGGGTTTCTTATCATTTTCTGCAAATAATACAGCCGAGTTTATTTTTTGTTCCGTATTAATTTTAAAGGTTAAAGTGAACCAAAAATGGGTGCCTTGGTTTACTTCGCTTTTCACTTCTAATTGCCCACCCATAATTTCTACTAGTTGTTTACAAATGACCAAACCTAAACTAGTGCCACCAAATTTCCGTGTAGTTTCATTAGAGGCTTGTGT
>VEQB01000249.1 GCA_018883485.1 Bacteroidota bacterium | reverse complement strand
TGCCAATAACATCAGAATAATACAAGCAAACCCTCCAACCACAAAGCCTGTAAAGGGAAGTCGGATAGCGTGCAATAATCCACCTAGTCCACTTTCGCAAAAGGCCCAAAGTGCAATAAGGTTTATTTGTTGTGAAGTATGTTGTTTGTTCAATTTTTGTTTAATTTAGCCACTCAAATTTAATCTTATGAGAAAATTCTTTGCATTCTTTTTTGTAATTGCCTTAAACATAGGTACAATCTTTGCCCAAAAAGATGCTCAAACCTTGCCTGCCATCCAGTTAAAAGACATGAGCGGCAAGTCTAAAGACATGTCCGACTACTCTAAAAGCGGAAAAATTACCATTGTTAGTTTTTGGGCCACATGGTGCTCTCCTTGCAAAAAAGAGCTTAACAATATTCACGAGCTTTACGATGATTGGAAAAATAAGTACGATTTGGTTTTGGTTGCTGTAAATACAGACAATGCGCGCAATACGCAAAAAGTAAAACCTTATGTAGATGGCCAAGGTTGGGAATATGAAATTGTAATGGATGTAAACCAAGATTTTCAACGTGCCTTGAACATTGTGCAAATTCCGCATACTTTTTTGTTGGATCAAAACGGACAAGTAGTTTACCAACACAGCGGTTATGTAGAAGGTGATGAAATTGCTTTAGAAGAAAAAATAAAGGCTTTAATGGCCAAAAATTAATTTAGATGAGGCTGTTGTTAGCCATATCAATCTTAACCCTTTGGGTAGGTTCTTTGCCTGCCCAAAGGGTTTTTAGTTTAGAAACGCCCCAATCTTTTTCAACCAATAGCGGCTCCGAGTGCAGCTTCGATAGTTATGGATACCGTGGCATACCCAATTATCTCTGCACTTGCAATAATTTAGATGCAGCTAAAACACTGCAAACACATCAATTATGGTCGGGAGGAGCATTAGGTTTAAACCTTTCGGGCAATGGTCTTAATAAATTGGGTATTTGGGATGGTGGGGCCGCACGCACTTCACACCGCGAGCTACTTGGTAGGGTGCAGGTTATGGATTCGCCAACTACCTTAAGTGGGCATACTTCAGCCGTTTTAGGCAATATGGTTGCCAGTGGTTTGAACCCAAATGTGAAGGGTATGTGTTATGCAACTCAAATAAAGAATTGGAATTTTTCTAATGACAATGCAGAGATAATTGCCGCTGCAAATGACTTGTTAGTTTCCAATCATTCTTATGCAAGTACTAGCGCTTGGACCAACATTGGCGGGCAATGGTATTGGTATGGAGATAGTAGTTTGCACCTTACCAAAGATTGGAAGTTTGGCTATTACGATAACCGCAGCAGAATTTGGGACAGCATTATGGTTGCACAACCTTACTATTTAATGGTTAAGGCCAGTGGCAATGATAGAGGCAATGGAGTTGCACCAGGTACTCCTCACTTTTATTGGAATGGAACAGCGTGGGCAGGCACTACAACCACAAGAGATACCGTTGGTCCGTATGATTGTATTTCAACTTTTGGTAATGCAAAAAACATCTTATGTGTTGGCGCAGTTCCGGTTCAACCCAATGGCATTGTAGGCAATATAAGTACCTTTAATTATAGCTCTTGGGGGCCAACAGATGATGGTAGAATAAAGCCAGATTTAGTGGCGCCTAGTGGTGTAATCTTGTCTGTAGGTTCTGCCAACGATTCTGCTTACGCTGGTTTAGGCGGCACTTCTATGGCTGCACCTTCTGTTACTGCCTCCTTACTTTTATTGCAACAATACCATCAGCAGCTAAAAGGATTTTATATACGCAATGCAACCCTTAAAGCCTTAGCTATACATAGTGCCAGAAGATGTAAGCCTAATTTGCCTAGCCCAGATTATGAATGTGGTTGGGGTATTCCAGATATGGCTAAAGCAGCATTGTTAATCAAAGATTCAGTGCTAAATAATATTCAAGAACGCACATTACAAAATGCAGATTCCTTCTTTTTCTTTGTTTACCTTAAGCCCACAGATACCTTAAGAAGTACTTTAGTTTGGTCTGATCCTAATGCCGTAACGGGCGTTCCTAAGTTTAATGATACTACCCTAAAATTAGTAAATGATTTAGACTTAAGTCTATGTACCCAATCAGATTCTATTGTTGCATTGCCTTTTGTGTTGAACCCAAACAATCCAACGGCGGCAGCAACTCAGGGCAATAATGTTAGAGATAATGTAGAGCAAATTTTGGTAAGCAACTTGCCTGCGGCTTGGTACAAATTAAAAGTGAAACATAAAGGCTCTCTTCAAAATTTGCAGGCCCAAGCATTTTCTTTAGTAACAAGCGGATACAGTAATAACTTAGTGGCTTTGCCCGTAACTTGGCTAAATGTAAAAGCAGAAGTGGTTGCAGATTGGGTAGCTAAAATTAGTTGGCAAACCGCAACAGAATTTAACAATAGTCACTTTTTAGTATGGCATGGCACACAAGTAGATAATATGAGAGTTGTTAGTTCGGCTGGCAGTTGGCCTAATGGTATTCATAACAGCCAAATGGTGCGTTCTTATAACACATATCACCAAAGAGCAGAAGGCTTTGCCGGCACCCATTATTATAAAATTGAGCAAGTAGATATTGACGGAAAATCTAGTTTTTCGCCTGTTTTTACCATAGGCGAAGAAAGCAATAGCAAGGGTATAAAGGCCATTATTCCAAACCCATTTACAGATAAGTTTGAAATTGAATATGCAGGTACTCCCGGCACTATCCTTAAGCTACAGCTATTAAATTTAAATGGGCAAAGCTTGTTTGAGCAAAATTTAGATGGTTCTCAAGTGTCTGCTATCATTGATGCCTCTAGTTTACCTTCTGGCGTGTATAGCTTAAAATTAATAGATGCATTAGGAAACAACTATTATGCAAGAATTATAAAGCAGTAAAACTAAAACTGCTCCATTAAAGTATCTAACTGTTTTTGAATGCTAGTGTTTACAGGTGCCAACGGTAAGCGCACATAACTTTCGCACAAGTCCATTTTGCTTAACACATGTTTTATTCCACCTGGGTTTCCATCTAAGAAAATACCTTTCATAAGGTTGTAAAGTTTGTAATGAAGTTGGCGCGCTTCTATAAATTTGCCATCTATACCTAACCTTACCATGCTGGTAAATTCTTTAGGGTAAGCCTGCCCAATAACCGATATCACGCCGCTCATGCCCATGGCTAAAAACGGAAGGGTAAGGTTATCGTCGCCACTAATGATGTCGAAGTCGGCTGGCTTCTCGTTAAGCAGGTCCATAAACTGTTCTGCGTTACCACTTGCCTCTTTTATAGCTGCAAATTTTTCTGAGGCATTGGCCAATCTAAGTGTAGTGGCAGCGCTCATATTAGAGCCTGTTCTTCCTGGCACATTGTATAAAATGATAGGCACTTCGCAAGCTGCCTCAACAGCCATATAATGTTGGAAAATTCCCTCTTGGTTGGGTTTGTTATAAAAAGGACTTACAGATAATATGGCGTCATAACCTTCGTAATTAAAGTTCTTTAAAGTTTCTACCACTTCTGCAGTATGGTTGCCGCCAATGCCGGCCACGCAGGCAACTCTACCTGCAGCTTGTTGCACCACAAATTGGTAAATTGATTTTTTTTCCTCTTTGCTTAAAGTTACACTCTCGCCAGTGGTACCTAAAGCCACTAAATACTCCACACCACCTGTAATGCAACGCTCAATTATTTTAGCCAAGCTATCAAAATCTACCTCATTATTTTTTGTAAACGGAGTAACCAATGCAACGCCAGTACCTTTCATAAGTTTGAAATTTAAGTTGCAAATATAGTTTAGTTATTTCTTATTCTAAACTAGATATAATAAAGCGCAAAGCACACACCATATTTCACCAAATGTAACTACGAATGAGGTCAATATTTACCTCTTTTTATGCCTATTCCCTTTGCTACGCTTTTGCCATTATTTTATCAGGCAATTTGGTTTTCTTGTTAATTTTTTTTGCTACATTTACAAAAGTATAGGCGCAAAATTGGGCTAGTATAAATGAGTTATGGCTCATTTTAAGAATAATTCATCTCAATTGTTTTTTCCTTATATTTGAATATGACCAAGACACAAATTCAAACAGAAATTCTAAAGGTTCTTGACAGTGTTCCTGAAACCCTTTTAC
>VEQB01000248.1 GCA_018883485.1 Bacteroidota bacterium | reverse complement strand
GTATAATGTTGATTATGGGTTAAGAATTAGATAATTTCAAATACGGCTGGTGAGCCTTCCAGGTCTCCAGAATTGGAATATTCCTCACTTGCGGCAAGTGCTGGTAAATCTGGATTGTAGCGATCCACACTTAGGTTAATTGGGTCGCGGTAAACGGTAGGATTTCCCAATAAGCCCTCCATGCCGTTGAAGCTAAAATCTGCTAAGCCTGCAAGAAGATCCTTTTTCATTACCAGTTTTACCCCAGAGAGTACACCAGCTGCGCCAACGCCAACACCTAGCATTTTGATGTTTGGATTTTTCATGAGCAGATTTGCAGCAGTTCCAGCGCCTACCAGTAAAACTGGTCGGGCAAAAGCCTTAGCATTAAAGCCTGGTGCATTGGGGTCAACTTTTAAAACTTTGTCGATAATTTTGCCTCCAGCTGATCCAATTACAACGCCACCTGTAAGCAGTGCCAAGGTTTTGAGTTCATCCATTACAGCTTGGCTACTGATTTTGGCTTTTGATTTGGTTTTGGTTGCCATATTGTTGGGTATTTATGTTTAAAATAATTTGACTGTTTTGATTTGCTGTTTGCCTCTTTGATTGGATTTATCGGCAACAGACTTTTTCCCTTTGGCTTTTGACTTGGTTTTATATCCACTTAAGCCTTTGCTTTTTGGTTTAGGCTTTACCATTTGGTAAATACCGAAGGCCAATAAGCCTCCACCCAATGCAACTGGCAAAGGGTTTTGTTTTATAAAGCTTAGGAAACCTCCAGATTGGGCTGCACTGTTTTCATTTTGGAAATTGGCTTGTACCAAATCATTCTGAGGGGCCGCACCACCTGAACTAGGTAAGGTACTTGATGGAACTAAAGCGTTATTGTTTTCATTTGCCATAATTTGGGCCACCATAGCAGAGGCGCCAGGATCTGCGGAAACTTGAGTTTGCAAGGCATTGATATCTACCTTTTCATTTTTACCCATTAACCCTGTTTCCTTTAAAATATTGATGGTTGCAATAATTACAGGAGTTGCAGCAGCTATGGCACTAGCTGTTGCAACCTCACCTAAATTACCTAATGAACCAACCGATTCGTCATTTATTTGGCCTGATAAGTTTCCTGCTTTTCCATTTAAAATGGCATTCTTTAAGGCAGTTCTATTCCCTTGAAGTTTGTCGGCAAATAAGGCCTCTACTTTGGTTAAGGCATTTTTACTTTTTTGCCAAGTATCTGCATTTACACCTTTTGCGGCTGCCTGTTCTTTTGTGCCATAAGCCCATTTTAGTTTTGATCCAATTTGTCCTAGGTTAAGTTTAAGCGCCAACAAAAAACCTCCGCGAGCTGCTAATGAAAGGGGATTAAATTTTACTACCGCCTTCACCGCTGCTTTGGCTACCTCGGCCACTTTGTTGCCAACCTTTTGGGTGGTGGTTTTTACAGCAGTTTTTACATTGGTAAAAAAGCCTTTAATGTTTAAACCACTTAAGGCCAAATCATCAGGGTCGAGCTCTATTCCATTAACCGTTTGCAGGCCGTTTGAAAGATTTAACTGTTGTTCATTTTTAGCTAAAATATCCAAAGCTTCCAAGCGCTTATCAGTGTACCAATACTGAATGGCATAGTCGAGCATTCTTAGCAAAGCCTGAGGGTCATCCACAGTGGAAACAAGGTTAGGGTTTTGTGCCACCGCATTGCGTGTAGCCACTAGGTTTTGATAAAGCTTATCCAAGCTTGGCTGTTCAGAAGAATCGCCTAGGCCATGACCAGTGAGTGAGGTTGCCATTACAGCATCATGAAAATCGTTTCCGCTAATGCCGCTAAGCACAGCTACATTTATTCCTTTTAGGTTCATGGTATAATCAAATTTGTCTGAGAATGATTTTTCGTAATTGAATTGAGAAACAACCCCATCAATCACACAATACTTTTTACTATCTGGCATGGGTACAATCACATACACATGTTGCCATGTATCAGCAGAATAGCGGGTAATGCGAAACTTGTGAGGGATTTGAAGATTGGTAAGGATAGAAGAAACAAAAATGCTCATGCAGTCACAATCCACTCCAGTAGTGCGTTCTGCCCGAGAGCGAGCAGGGCGGCGCAACTGTTCTAAGCCTTTTTGATCTAGCTTATATTGGATAAAGGAGTAAACAAACTCCCAAATAGCCTGGCAGGTTTCTACCAAAGATGCCCGCTTGAGCAATGGAGCCAGTCGCTTGGTGTCGTCAAGGTATTTCCAAACAACTTTCTCCATTAGCTCTACGGTATCGGTCACCTCACCATCTTCAATGATGATGCGATCGCGTTCCTCTGGCGGAGGAAAATACGCGTTGAAGCGACTGCCATCCTGGATAGCACGGTAGCCACTTGAAACGGGTATAGTAGGTTTATAACAGCGCTCTTTCATCCTTGCAGTTTTTCTGGTTGAGATTGATAAAAGATGCCGTTTATATAAGTAGAAAAAGACATTTCTAAAGGCAGGTTCATGTTGGATAAGGCCTGGTTAAACTTTTTAGATTTAAAGGCATTGATGAGGGCGGGAATTTGAGTAATGACGCCGCCTAAAACTTTTGAGAGTGCGGTCCATGGGAGCACCAATTCGAGAGTATCTACCTTTGAAACTGAAAGTGGATTTATTTGAATTTGCTTATTCTCGGCAACAGACTGGCCGATTACCTTTCCCTTAACCCAAATTGAAACAACAGGCTTGGTAAGGTTTAGGCTATCCCTGGTTGGGTTGTTAACCGCAATTTCTGTTCTAAAAGAAATACCAGCTAAGTTCACCAAATGGATGCGAGGGTTAACAAGAGAAAACAAAGCATTCTCCGACACATTTTGTGCTCTTGCCATACGCAGGATAAACCAACTAGCCAAGCTAAACAGACCTATACCAAATAGTTTATTCATGGCCATTAGGTTTACGTTTTTCTTTATTGGAAGCCAAAGTATCAAAAAACTTGTCGAGCACCTTTTTAACCAAATAGCCAGCAGCAGCCGAAACCGAGGCATAAAGCACTACAGTGCCTAAGGCACCAAAAGAAATATAAAGTAAAACAGGCTTAGCGCTAACAGCTTTGGTAACACCACCAATAACTCCAGAGAAAGTAGTAAAAATTGCTGTAGCGGTATGGGCTTCTTGTGACATGCGAAGTGTGACTTTGTGAGGTCAAACTTCGGGAGAAGGAAATTGGGGAAAATACTTGTTGCTACTTAACAATACTTTTAATGACATATTGCCACTTAATTCACAATCTTTTAGTCAATATGGATTCAATTATTTTCAGCTATATTTGTTATTCAAAATAAAAACTGCCTTGAAGAAACTTCTAACCTCAAAAGCTTACAAAGATCAAAATCAAAGACATGCGAAATGGTCATTGAAACAAAGAAGCAAATTTAAGGAGTTTAAGAGAAAGAAAAATAAATCCGAATTAGGAAAGGGTATTTCAGAAAGAAAGTATAAACGAAAATTTGAAGATAGGTACAGGAATTATAGAAAAGTAAATGCACCAGAGGTGTTTTCTTTTATTGAAAATCCTTTGGGAGTTGTAAAGTTTATTTCTACGTTGAAGTATAATTTTGATAAGCAGAAAAAGGTTTTCGTAGTTTTAAGGCACGTGAAAATTATTTCATACGATGCAATTGTAGTACTTCTATCAATTATGGTTAGATTCAAGGCAAAAAATATTAAATTTGATGGTGATTTTCCAGAGAATAAATCGGCTAAACAAGTTTTATTAGAATCTCAATTCCTTACTTATTTGGGGCAAAAATTCAAAGATGAGGAGAGATATAATTTAGGACAAAAAAGTTCAATTCATACACATGCATGGAAAGATGTTGATTCAGAGCTTGGTGATCTTTTAATTAAAGAAGCAAGTAAAACTGTTTGGGGTGATGTCCGAAGATGCCAAGGCGTTCAAAGGACATTGATTGAATTAATGTTAAATACTAATAATCATGCTGACGATACAAAAAAGTGTTCTTATTGTGGGTCTCCTAACTACGGCAAAGGTTGTAAGATGAACCCTTTTTCAGATTTACATTTACATGGCATACCTTACAACAGCATGATAAAAGAAACACTCAATCAAATAATAAAGAAAAAAATGCTATTAACAGATCTAACAAAACCTATAGAAGA
>VEQB01000247.1 GCA_018883485.1 Bacteroidota bacterium | reverse complement strand
GGTTAATACTGACTATGAATTGAGGGGTGCTGGTTATGACAGGATAGACGGTATTATAAACCAAGAAAATCTTGACCCCGCGGCTACAGCAAGAGACTATTTTACCAGGCCAGTTGGAAGAGGTTTCGCGGTAGACCTAGGCATGAATTATAGGGTTACTAATAAATTAAGCTTTTCTGCTAGCGTGTTAGATTTAGGTGCTATTTCATGGAAAGAAGCAAAATCTTATACTAAGAAAGCAAGTTTTACCTTTGAAGGCTTTAGAACAGATGATCCTTCAACAATAGATTCGGCCACACTTCAAAATTTCCAAGACTCAATTGCAGAAATATTTAAACCTGTTGAATCTGGAAATATAACTTATTCTACAAGATTAAATTCTCGTGTATATGCCGGCATGAAGTATAATCTTTACAATAGTGGAAGTATAGATTTAGTAGGCTATGGGGAATTATGGAATAATAAATTTTATCCAGGATTTAGTGTAGCGTATACCCAACGCATCTGGAGACTACTAGATATAAGAGTTAATTATAACATATTTAGAGAACAATACAAAAATGTGGGTGTAGGTTTAGCCATGAGTTTAGGTCCTTTGGTTTTATATACAGCAACAGATAATATTTTAGGTTGGGCCCCTTTAGATGGAACACTTAAATTAGATGCACACTATACCAATTTCAGATTTGGTGTTAACATAAACATTGGCGGCCGTTACGATAGAGACAATGATGGAGTGCCAGACAGGAAAGACCAATGTAAAAAAGTACCCGGTTTAGTAAAATTTGATGGATGCCCTGATAGAGATGAAGATGGTATTCCAGATCCATCTGATGAATGTGTGGACGTTAAAGGGTCCATTGCCGCTAAGGGTTGCCCAGATATGGATGGAGATGGTATTAAAGACCTTGCAGATTCTTGCATGACAGAAAAGGGGGATGCTAAATTGTTTGGATGCCCAGATAAAGACAATGATGGCGTTGCAGATAAATATGATGCTTGCCCAGAAGATTCTGGAATGGTAAGCAGAAATGGTTGCCCAGATAGAGATGGGGATGGCGTTTTAGATAAAGCAGATGCATGCCCAGACGCGGCTGGGCCTAAATTTACCATGGGTTGCCCAGATATGGATAGAGATAGTATTCCAGATAACGAAGATGAATGTCCTGACGTTCCGGGTTTGCGCCAATTTAAGGGCTGCCCAGATTTAGATGGAGATGGTATTCCTAATAAAAACGACAGTTGTATAGGCGATGCAGGCCCTGCGGCTACTTTTGGCTGCCCAGATACTGATGGAGATGGTATTGCAGATAAATATGACAATTGCCCAACAGAAGCAGGCACTCTTGAAAATCAAGGTTGCCCAATTTTAGATTCAAGCTTAGTTGTTCTTACCGAAGAAGAGAAAAAAGTATTAAGAGAAGCCTTTAGCAATCTTGAATTTGAAAGTGGTACAGCAAAAATCGCAGCTGTTTCTATAGCATCCTTGCATGAATTGGCAGAATTGCTAAACGCAAGAACAGAATATAAACTCGAAATTAATGGACATACAGATAATGCTGGAAAGGCAGCTACAAATAAAAAATTAAGTCAAGATAGAGCCAATTCTGTAAAAACTTATTTAGCCAGCCAAGGAGTTGCTGCAAATAGAATGGCTGCCAAAGGATTTGGTTCAAGCAAACCAATTGCCGATAATAAAACTGCAATGGGCAGACAAAAGAACCGTAGGGTAGAATTTAAGATTATTAAGTAATAGTCGATAGTCGATAGTCCATAGCAAAATAAATCTATGGGCTATCGACCATCAACCTTTCAAAATTAAAACCTTTCAAACATATTAAAGAAAAAGCTTGCCTCATTGGCTGCATTTTCGTCGCTATCACTTCCATGCACAGCGTTTGCTTCAATAGATTCTGCAAATCTGTTGCGGATGGTACCTTCTTCTGCCTTTTTGGGGTCGGTTGCGCCAATTAAGGTGCGGAAATCTGCAACTGCATTGTTTTTTTCTAAAACTGCTGCTACAATAGGGCCACTTGTCATAAAAGAAACTAAATCGCCAAAAAATGGGCGTTCTTTATGAATATTGTAAAAAGCTCCAGCTGTTTCAACGTTCAATTTAGTATACTTCATCGCACGAATAGTGAAACCAGCTTCAATAATCTGGTCCATGATTTTACCAGTATAACCATTAGCCACAGCATCGGGCTTAATCATTGTGAAAGTAATATTACTCATAGTTTTAAATAATAAATTTATTGGGCGGCAAAGTTAACAATTGCCTTGAATTAATTGTTAAGCTAATAAAACGTAAAAAAAATGCATCAAAATAGCTTAAAAAACCATCATTATTAGATATTTGCATCCGCTTTGAACAATATTCAAGAAATAAAACCCTTACTAAAGGCAAATAATTCACCTAAAGTGGTGATTACCACGCACCATAAACCAGATGCAGATGCGCTTGGGTCTTCATTGGGTCTTCACCATTACCTCGAAAAAATTGGTATTAAAGCCCAAGTTATCACCCCAACTGATTATGGCGACTTCCTAAAATGGATGCCCGGAGAAGGAGATGTAATTAATTTTGAGGAAAAAGAAGACTTAAGTTCTCAATTGGTTAATGAAGCCGATTTTGTTTTTTGTTTGGATTTTAATGCTTTAAAACGAATTAATAGACTGGGTGCAATTGTTAAGAATAGCAGGGCCGTCAAAATATTAATAGACCACCATTTAGAACCTGAGGGGTTTGAAACTTATCGTTTATGGACCACCAAAGCCAGTAGCACTTGCGAACTTATTTTTTGGTTTATAGAGTTAATGGGTGATGTACATTTAATTGATGAAGCTGTGGCCTCTTGCCTTTATGCAGGAATTATGACGGATACGGCTTCTTTTAAACATGGTTCTACTACTGCTACAACGCACAGAGTTGCAGCTATGTTATTAGAAAAAGGAGCTAAATCTAATAGAATATTTGAAGCCATTTACGATAATTATTCTGAGAGTAGAACCCGCTTTATTGGTTTTTGCTTGAGCGAGAAATTACAGATTTTGCCAGAATATAAAACTGCATTAATTGTTGTTTCGGCAGAAGAACTGAAGCGATTTAAAATTATCACAGGCGATAGCGAAGGCTTGGTTAACTATGGACTTAGCATTACTGGCATAAAATTATCTGTGTTAATTGTAGATAGAACTGTTGCCAGAAAGATGAGTTTTAGATCTAAAGATACCTTCCCTGCCAATGAATTTGCCAGAAAACATTTTAATGGCGGAGGTCATTTTAATGCCGCAGGAGGAGAAAGCCAAGAAGCAATAGAAGAGCTAGAATTACGTTTTAAAACCGCTATAAAAGATTATAAACAATACTTAAATTAAATAAAGAAACATGATCAAACAATTAGTATCTCTAGCTGCATTTCTGCTGTTAATTGCAGCATGTAGCAACAAAGAAACAACGCCAGATGGCATTGAGTACATAGTACACACTTCCAATGAAGAAGGTAGAATGGTGGCAAAAGGCGATATACTTACCATACACATGGTAGCTAAAGTAGAACGCAACGATTCTCAACTTTTCGACACTTATTCTAATGGTAAACCTTTTGAAATTCCGGCAGAAGAACCAACCTTAGGTTCAGTGCTTTCATTATTGAAGAAAGGCGATAGTGCATCTTTCAGCATAAGTGCAGATACCCTTTTTAACAAGAGCTTCAGACAACCACTACCTCCAGGAGTAATGCCAGGAGATAAAATCGTATTCCATGTTTCTATGGTTGATATTTATAACCAAGAAGAGATTAAGAAGAAAATTGAAGCAAGAAATAATGAATATAGGTCGCAAGATTCTTTATCATTTGGCCAAATGATTGCCGCCACACCAGAATACAAAACTACCCCTAGTGGTCTTCGCTACATTATTGTAAAATCTACTAACGGTAAAAAGGTAATGGCTGGCAATAAAGTAACGGTTAAGTATAAAGGCTCTTTCTTAGATGGCAAAATTTTTGACCAAACAAAAGAAGGACAACCAGACTTTGTATTTAATGTTGGGGCAAAAATGGTAATACCTGGTTGGGATGAAGGCCTGCAATTAATGAAAGAAGGCGAAACGTGCCGTTTGTTAATTCCATGGAACTTAGG
>VEQB01000010.1 GCA_018883485.1 Bacteroidota bacterium | reverse complement strand
ATACTATATAGTTATGGCCAGTTACTAAAGAATTTTGAACGCTACGATGAGGCAAGTAGAGCATTTTACGATTATAATTTTGAAGTACCAGAAGACCCTAATGGTAAAACAGCCATGCTTAGTTGCGCGCTTGCTGGAGATTGGAAAGCCAATCCTTTAAAGTTTAATGTAAAAAATGAAAGTGCTATTAATACAGACCAAAGTGATTATGCACCCTTTTACCAAGGAGGAAAAGTTATATTTAGTTCGACCCGAAAAGAAGCCCAAGGCAGCGAAATTTTTGAATGGACAGGGCAGAAATATTGCGACCTATTTGAGGCCCAATTTAGCAATGAAAATTTCTCAAAACCCACAGCCTTAAAAACCTTAAACTCCAATTATAATGAGGGTGTGGCGTGGCTAGATACAGCAGGAACAATGGTGTTTTTTACCCAATGTAATGGCAGAGATGGCAAAGGTTTATTTTGTAAAGTATTGGTAAGCTATTTTCAAAACGGAGCTTGGCTCGAACCTAAACCATTACCCTTTAATAGCGATAGTTTTAGTATTGGGCACCCTGCTATGACTGCAGATAACAAACGCATGTATTTTAGCAGCGATATGCCTGGAGGTTTTGGAAAAAAAGATATTTGGTATGTGGCGTATGATGCCATTAAAGATGTTTGGGGAAAGCCAATTAATTTGGGAGCAAATGTAAATAGTGCAGAAGATGAAATGTTTCCTTTTGTAGATGAAAACGGTGTAGTTTATTATTCTTCAAAAGGCTTTTTAGGCATGGGAGGTTTAGATTTGTTTAAAACGGCAGATAGTACCAATACCTTTAAAAAAGCAGAAAACTTGCGTTACCCTATTAACTCTGGAGGAGATGATTTTAGCATTAGTTTTATACCCGAAAGTAGAAGAAACAATGGTGGTGCAATTGCTTTTTTTAGCTCTAATAGAGAAGGCGGACAAGGAGATGATGATATTTATAGCATTGCCGTAAAGCCTATTGTGGTATTGGTTAAAGGAAGGGTGTATGATAGAGAATCGGGGCAGCCTATTGGCGGAGCAGCAGTATCGGCAACAAATCTTGGTGGTAATAACCAATGGAAAATAAAAACCAACGAAAAAGGTTTGTTTTCTGCAGAGTTACCTCTAAAGGATGTATTTGGAATTATGGCTGCTAAAGAAACCTATTTTAACAGTGCCAATAAAAGTGTGAGCACCCTAGATATTACCAAAGACAGTACCATAGAAATTGAGTTGCCTTTAGATTTGGTGCCTCCTGCAGATGTAGAGTTAACCTTAGAAGGTATTTATTACGACTTAGACAAATGGGATATTAGACCCGATGCAGCTAAGGTGTTAGACTCCATGGCAAGTATACTTAGGTTCAACCCGAACCTAGTAATTGAATTGGCCTCGCATACAGATAGCCGTGCACCAGCTGCTTATAACTTAGAACTCTCGCAAAAGCGTGCTAAATCTTGTGTAGATTATTTGGTAAGCAAAGGAATTGCCAAAGACCGATTGGTGCCTGTGGGTTACGGAGAAACCAAATTGGTGAATGATTGCTCGGACGACGTGGATTGCAGTGAAGAAGAACACCAGCAAAACAGAAGAACCACCATTAGAGTATTACGCACAGATTATAAACCCAAGCGGTAAAGCATTGTAATTTGCCTACTTTTGCAGGCAAGATGAGCTCAGATAAATACATGAAACGTGGTGTGTCTTCGCAAAAAGAAGACGTGCATGCCGCCATCAAAAATTTAGACAAAGGATTATTCCCAAAAGCCTTTTGCAAAATTGTGCCCGATTACTTAGCCGGTAGCCCCGACTATTGCAATGTGATGCATGCCGATGGCGCAGGCACAAAATCATCCCTCGCCTATTTATATTGGAAAGAAACGGGTGATGTAAGCGTATGGAAAGGCATAGCACAAGATGCCATTGTAATGAATTTAAATGATTTGTTGTGTGCAGGCGTATATCAAAATATTACCCTCTCTTCTACCATTGGCCGAAATAAAAATTTAATTCCAGCGGAAGTTATTGCAGCCATTATTGAAGGTACAGAAGAGTTTATTGAAATGCTACGCGACCAAGGCATTCAAATTTATTCTACAGGCGGCGAAACAGCAGATGTGGGCGATTTGGTGCGCACCATTATTGTAGATTCTACGGTTACCGCAAGGGCCAAAAGAAGCGAAATTATAAGCAATCATAAAATTGCAGCTGGCGATGTAATTGTTGGCTTTGCCTCTTATGGACAAGCTAGCTACGAAAAGGAATACAACGGCGGCATGGGCAGCAATGGTTTAACCATGGCGCGCCACGATGTATTAAGTAATTTTTATCAAGGCATTGCAGAAAGCTACGACCCTCTGGTACCAAAGGATTTGGTATATACAGGTAAGCTAAAATTACAAGACCAATTAGAAGGGCATCCGCTTAATGTAGGTAAAATGATACTTTCGCCAACGCGCAGCTTCTCCCCTATGATTAAGCCCATTTTAGATGCCCATTTTGATAAGATTCATGGCATGGTGCATTGCACAGGAGGAGGCCAAACCAAAATTCTTCATTTTGCAGATAAGGTAAAAGTTGTTAAAGATAATTTGTTTGCTACTCCTGCGTTGTTTCAAATGATACAAGCACAAAGTGGCAGCAGTTGGGAAGAAATGTATAAGGTATTTAATATGGGTAATTTGTTAGAGTTTTATACTGATCCAAAAACGGCAGAAGACCTTATAAAAATTGCCAACGCATTTGGCATAGAAGCGCAAATAATAGGTAGGGTTGAACCAAGCGATAAAAAAGAATTAGAGATTGTTAGTGCCCATGGTAGATTTGTATACTAAACCAAATTTTAATTTTTTTATATAATTTCGACCATATTAACTAACCTATGAAAATACTTGTAACTGGAGGAACTGGATATATTGGCTCTCATACGGTGGTAGAGCTACAACAGGCGGGCTATGAAGTGGTAGCGCTAGATAATTTTGACAATTCTTCGCCAGCAGTTTTAGATAATATTAAAAAAATTACGGGTAAGGACTTAGTTTTTGGTAAAGTTGATATTAGAGATAAAGCTGCTTTAACCGAATTCTTAAAAGCACAACAAGGAATTGATGCTGTAATACATTTTGCCGCAAATAAAGCCGTAGGAGAAAGCGTAGCCAACCCTTTAAAATATTATGAAAATAATGTGGGAGGAACGGTAAACCTATTATATGCCATGGAAGCTGCGGGGATTAAACAAATTGTGTTCTCTTCTTCTTGCACGGTGTATGGAGAGGCTAACCCACCCGTTGACGAAAATGCGCCTATTCCAGTGGCCAACTCACCTTATGGTAATACCAAACAAATTTGCGAAGAGGTGCTTAGAGATTATAGCCAAGCCAGCGAAATGAAAGTAGTTTCTCTTAGGTATTTTAATCCTGTTGGGGCGCACGATTCTGCACTCATTGGCGAGTTACCACTTGGTGTGCCTAGTAATTTAGTGCCATTTATTACCCAAACTGCCATTGGCAAAAGAGAGGTATTAACTGTTTTTGGCAATGATTATCCAACTCCTGATGGCACCAATATTAGAGACTATATACATGTGATAGATTTAGCCAAAGCACATGTGAAAGCAATAGAATTTTTGGGTCAGAAAAAATACCAAGAAAACTTCTCTGTATTTAACCTTGGCACAGGAAAAGGAAACTCTGTTTTAGAAGTAATTGAAACCTTTGAAAAAGAAAGTGGTGTTAAGTTGAATTATAAAATAGGAGCGCGCCGCCCAGGAGATGTGGTGCAAGTTTACGCCTCTTGCGATAAAGCCGCTAACGAATTGGGTTGGAGAACAGAAAAATCTTTAGAAGAATGTATGAGCAGCGCCTGGAAATGGGAACAAGCACTCGCATCAAAAGTTAATCAGTCATAATCAATGGAGGTAAAAATGCCAAATTTTGAAAGGACATTAGAAGATATTATGTCTTTTGATTTCTCAACAAGAGAAACTATTCTGGAAATAGTTCAAAAAAGACAAATTGAAGAAAGAAGAAATGAAATTGCCAAGCATATTAAATCTGGTTTGAAAGAATATGCGAAAGGAGATTTAAAATCTATGTCGGCCAAAGAGGCTTTATCTATTCTAAACTCTTAAAAATGACACTCTTAAGCATAATGTCAATTTGCGAGTTGCCATAGGGAAAAAAGATGCAATTCCTATTGGGGTTAAGTAGAACATTCCTTCCATAAAAACAGAATATTCCAATCAATTACTAGCAATGTGGTTTATATTGCTAATACACAAAAAATATCCTTTGAAGCAAGCTTGGTTAATAACTACGGCTAAAGGCTTAAAGGATTTTCTTCTGGTATGTATTACCTGAGTTTGGTATCCGAAAACTATCAAACGCTTAAAAAAATTATTAGGCCATAGTTTGTTATTGTAATTTTTTTGCTTAAACTTTGTATTACCCTAACTAAATAGCCTTTGAAACCTTTTAAATTGATAATACTCGTTTTAGTGAATAGCTGCATTGCCTTTTTTGCCTATGCACAAACACCCATAAAACTTAAATTAATTGGAGCCTTTTGGGACAGTACAGGTTATAGTTTTGATACCTTATATTTTGGCTTTCATAAAGATGCTGGGCCTGGTGTGCAAGAGGGTTTAGATATTTTAGACACCAGCACCCAACTTAAATGGGGCACTTATGATACCAGTACCCCTAGCTTAAGATACAAAAACAATATAAGAGAATTTGAACCCTTTACCTACACGGCCTTTCAAATTTATGCCAAATACAATTTGGTTTATATAAAATGGGATACCGCAGAGTATCAGCCATCCTTCTATAATTATGATTTTAAACAATTAAATGTTTCAATAGAATGCGATAATGCTTTTTTTGAATTTCCAGAAAGAGAAAGTCATCCAATATCAGGCCGACCTGAGCAATGGAAAGAAACTAATGGTGTAAATCCCATTGATTCGGTAAGAATATTTATTATTGGTTCTTCTCCCCAATTAAGGATTGGATTGGGAGTGAAAGATTCGATTCCTACTAGTCTTAGATCAATCCTTTTTAACCCAAAAATAGAAATATTCCAATCTACTGGCAGTAATTTGGTGTATATAGAAAATCCTAATGAGTTGCCCTTAAAGTTAAGCTTACTGAATAATTTAGGACAAACCTTAGCTAGTTTTCCTACTACCCATCAATTGCATATTAAACTACCTTTAGAAGGATTTACTTATGGTTTATATTACCTAAGCCTAGTTTCTGAAAATCATCAAACCTTAAAAAAAATAATTATACCTTAAATAACCTTAATTAAATTCCTATGAAACAACTATCCCTCTTGGCAGCAATAGTATTAAATACTTTGCTTTCATTTTCACAATCCAACTTTTATTGCGACTACAACCCAGAACTGCAACACACACAAAACTACCTAACACAAAAAGCAGGAAGAACGGTTTGCCTAGCAAATGGTAATGCCCACACCCCAAAGGGTGTATTAAATACCATAATATTATTTGTTACTTTTACAGAAGATGTAAACAATACCAGCGCAGAAAATGATATACCATTTTGGCCCAAAGATGGCCTCCCAACCTATGCGCAAGGTTTATTAAATGCAAGTGCCAATGCGGGTGCTACAAAATCTAATAACTTAAGCGGCTACTACGAAACCATGTCGGGGTACGATGGCACAAATGGCTTTTCTGTTACAGGCAAGGTATTTCATGTAACTATTTCTAAGCAGTTTACTTATGATATCACTAAATTAAAAAGAGAAAATTTGGATCTCTTTGAAATGACGCTCTTTCAAAGGGCGATAACCGCCTTGCAAAGCCAGTATCCCAACGAAGATTGGTCATTATATGATAAACGCGATAATATAAATCGGTCTGGCACTCGACAATCTTTTGATTCGGATAACAATACACTTTTTAGTGATGGGGTAATTGATTATTTAAGCGTTCATTTTAGATTATTGCCCTCCGATTTAAATATTTTTAGAACAGGGCCTGATCAAGTATTAAGAAACGGACGCTCGTATTTTTCAGGTATGAAAAATTCATCCACTTTACCAGATTTAGTTAAAAACAACCAAACCTTTTGGGTAGACTGTGGTCATACCCTTTTTGACCCTTTTGAGTATCCTAAGTTTTTTGCCTATTTCACACATGAATTTGGACATGGGGTATTTGGTCTTACGCATCAAATGGGAGCAAACGATGTTACAGGATTTTACTTTAATTCTTATTATGGGTGGGGCATGATGGCCGATGTTGCAAAATTTTTTAATACCAGCAATGCATGGGAAAATTGGACCTATGGTTGGTCTAATCCTCAAATAGCTACACCTGGCATTCAAACTTATACTATAAAAGATTTTGTTACTACCAAAGATGCAATAAAAATCCCAATCCCAAATACCAATCAAGCTTTATGGATTGAAAATCATCAATTGATAAATACTTTTGATAATAAAAATACAATAAATACAGGCAGCATGACAGCCGGATTGTATATGTACATTTCAGATTATGAAAGTCCTGAAAATTGTGTGGTAATGCCAAACACTGCCTTGGGATTCAATGATATTCCTTATTCTCGTATGTTTTTTTGGGCTAACAGATTAAAGGTACTAAGTAGGGAAGGGAATAAAGATTATTCCTATACAGTCAATAATAATACCTTCTATTTCTCAACCACACAAGATAACCCAATTTCAGGTGTTCATTCTGCCCAGTCAATTAGAATTGATAGGGACCAAGATAATGTAATAGATTACAAATCTGCCACAGCTAACGATGGTAGTAATGAGCATACCAGGGTATATAAGTTAAATGGAGCGGATGTTGCAAATTGGTCAGGAAATTCAACCTCAGCTTTTGGTGTTGGAGATGAATTATCTATAAGTGGAATTTTACCTATCTTAAACTATCCTTTTATCGAAAATGAAAGTGAACGTAGTGAAATTTCAAACAATAATACTCCTACTAATCCCATTCGATTTAAGCCTTATGAACTAAACGGTTTACGAATAAATATTTTAAATTATAATAGTAGTACAAAAGAGTTCAATTTATTTATTTCATTTAACGAAATTGATCTAAAAGAGAATAAAGATTGGGCTGGAAGAATAGAGTTGCCAAATATTACACAAAATAATATTCCCGACTTAATAGTTAAGGCAGGTAAGGTACTAACAATAAAAAGAAGTTGATCTTCCAATACTCAAAAAAATTCTGAGGCACTTAAAATAGTAAATTATTCCTGGCCAAGTCAATTTATATGTAAAACAGGCTCATTATTAAAAGTTGAACCAGGGGCAAATGTTGTGGTTAAGGATTCGTCGAGTTTTGAATTGCAAACTGGGGCATCTTTAGAAATTGAGGATGGTGCCACATTTACAGTTTAACTAAATAGTACTTTTATGATCTATCCCAATGCCAATATTGTAATTAAGAACAATGGCAAGCTATTTATTGAGGGCGGGAGTAATTTGGTTTACTTCCAAAATGGACAAATCAAATTAAATGGAACAAACGCCCTAATTGTTTTAAAACATGGGGCAAAGCTGCAAATAGGGCAAGATGCAGTATTTAATTATACGGGTGATGGGTTTATTAGATTTGAAACAGCCTATCCGTACTCGGCATCCATCGAAGCCATTGGTTCTAATGCTCAATTTAAATTAGTGGGTGGTGCATTTGGCTCTACTACTAAAAAATTAATGGAAGTGGTGGGTAGCGAAGGCCTAACCGATGCAACTACTTTTCATACACCTGCCGCTAGTCATAATTTATCTCTTTTTAGTTTACAAAATGGGCATGTAATTCTTTCGCCCAATGCCCGCATTATTGTTTCGGGCACCACAACCAAAGCAGATTTGCGGTCTTTAGCTATTAGGGCCGCCATTCCAAATTTGTCCATTATGCGTCACAGAGGCATTGTTTTAAATGGCCAGCTAGGAAATGTGGTATATAAAGTAACTGTTACCGATGCTAAAACAGGCATCCAATCTAATAATGTATATGGTGGGGCAGATATTGATATATTACAATTGACAGCTAGTAATTGCGGCACGGCACTCTCTATTTGGGGTGCAGGGGCAAGAATACAAGATGCAGACATCAATAATTGCACCACAGCCATAAAGTTAGAAGGTATGAGTAGAAGTACTCGTTTGTACCGCACTAAATTGTATTATAATACCAATGGTGTGTATGCCATAAATTGTGTAAATAATGTAGTTGAATTATACCAGCCCAATATTTACAACAATTACTATGGCGTTTATGGTTTTAATTCTCAATTTGCTGCTTTATGCGGTATTATTAAAAATAATGCATCCTCTATTCAAACAGGTAATTCATTTTTAGGAGCCAATGTATATTTGGTTCAAAATGCTAATTTTATTGCCGACCCCATTATGCGCGTAGGTGCTGGTAAAATAGATATGAGCAATGTAAAAAGTGTAGCCGTTAGGCAATCTAATGCTGCTTATGGCCCATTTATAGACCAATCTGGTTCTACTCTTTTAACCGACATAGATTATTCTATTACGGGTACTTTAGTAGATAGGTCTAGAATATTAAAGAATCCTATCTTTGCATGACCACCAAGGAAAAGTTGCTCTTAGAAGGCAGTATTTCTCCGTATGCATACGATAGTGTGTATAACTGTTCAAATTTTGAAGATTTCACACTACTTCCTCCACCTTTCATGGAAGAGGGAGAAGGGGGAGAACTAAGCAGAAATAACAATACTCAAAGTGTATTTGCTAGTAATCCAATAAACATTTACCCTAATCCCACAAATGGTTTGTTTACACTTAAATTTAAGGGAGAGGAAGGCGCCACCTATCAAATTGAAATAATTGACTTAATGAGCAAAAAAATAGGCAGTTTTGAGGGTATCTTCTATCGTGATAATACACTAAACTTTAACTTAGCCTCCGAACCCTCTGGCATATATTTTATTAGAATGACGGCTGGAAATGAGGTTCACACTAAGAAAATTGTATTAACTAAATAGACACTTATTAAGAGAAGGCTCTTTTGTAAATCTTTAGAAAATAACCATATTTGCCAATCAAAATAAGCACTTTTTTACATTCATTTTAACTCAAAACCATTGATGGAAGAATTTTAAATGAATGAAATCAAGGAAATAAAACATGACAAAAAAAATATTAATCACCGGAGGAGCTGGTTTTATTGGCTCGCATGTAGTAAGACTATTTGTAAACAAATATCCTTCTTACCAAATACATAACTTAGACAAGTTAACCTATGCAGGTAATTTAAAAAACATTACCGATATTGAAAATGCGCCTAACTATCATTTTCATAAAGTAGACTTGGTAGATGCTACAGCATTAAGCAACTTGTTTAACACCCATCAATTTGATTCAGTTATCCATTTAGCAGCTGAGAGTCATGTAGACAGAAGCATTACCAACCCTTTGGAGTTTGTAATGACCAATGTAGTAGGTACCGTTAACTTGTTAAATGCAGCAAAAGAATGTTGGAAAGGCAATATGGAAGGCAAACGCTTTTACCATGTTTCTACCGATGAAGTATATGGCAGCTTACACGATGGTGGTTTCTTTTATGAAGATACCTCTTACGACCCGCAATCTCCTTATTCTGCAAGTAAAGCAAGCTCAGATCATTTTGTAAGAGCCTACCACAATACCTATAAAATTCCTGTGGTAATAAGCAATTGCTCTAACAATTATGGACCTAACCAATTTCCAGAAAAACTAATTCCTTTGTTTATTAATAACATTCGCAATAACAAACCATTGCCTGTGTATGGTAAGGGCGAAAATGTAAGAGATTGGCTATATGTAGTAGACCATGCGCGTGCAATTGATGATGTTTTTCACAAAGGAAAGGATGGAGAAACTTACAATATTGGAGGCTTTAACGAGTGGACTAACCTAGACCTAATTAAAGTAATTTGCAAAACGGCAGATAAAAAATTAGGAAGGCCAGAGGGAGAATCTGAAAAATTAATTACTTACGTTACAGACCGCGCTGGTCATGATTTGCGTTATGCCATAGATGCCAATAAAATAATGAAAGAATTGGGCTGGGAACCAAGCTTACAATTTGAAGAAGGCATTGCCAAAACCATAGATTGGTACTTAGATAACCAACAATGGATGGACGAAGTAACCAGTGGCGATTATACCAAGTATTACGATACCATGTACAGCGAAAGACAAGCCCATTAAGGCTTGTAAAACCACCGATAAAAGTGCGATTGAGGATTTAAGTAAGGCAGTAATTCTGCTTTACTTAAATACAATTCCAAATCATTGGTTTCACTGTTTTGTACTTTTAGTTTGCGTATAATTACGGTTATGCCATCTTCCTTCAAACTAAACTGAGGGTTAAGAAATCTAAACTGCTCTTCTGGTTTTACACAAACATCCCAATTTATAGCATCATCTGAGCTTATGCGTTGGGTAATCAAACGGGCAAAACTCATTTTCTTTTCTTTGGGTATTACATCATAAGGATTTAAGCGATACAAAGAATCTGAAGTAAAGTAATAGCTAATGGTAAAAGGAGTAACAATGCCATCACTTAATTTATTGTGCTCGAACACCACATAATTAGTGCCCAAATGAGTAGGCTTTATACCAGACTCATCTTTCTCTAACTCCATATAACTAGCCATGCTAACAGCTCCTGCCAAACTTGGGTTTTGTTTTAAAAGACTATCACTTGGAAATAAAATTTCGGCACTGTTGTTAGAATAAGAATAATCTTCAGTCTCATAGGCAATCATAAACCCTTGTTTTTCTTGCAACACATTAAACCCAAAATAACTAGAGTCTTTCTTAACCAAAAAGGTATTAGATGTATCTAACCAAGCATAAAAATTTGGATTTAAGTAAAGCGGGTAAGTAACATACTGTTTGCTTGTAGCCAAGGTTACTCCATTTAAACTTAGCCATTTTTGTTTTTCTTCTTCTTGAACCAATAACAAGTTAAACTTAGACCTAGCCACAATGCTAAATGGCTCCTTGTTTATTTTCTTAAAAGCAGGGGTATATAAATCGCACACCTGCTTGGAAGTTCTAGCAATGTATAGGTTACCGTTGGGTGCTTGTGTTACATTCCCATTTCTAAATTTTCCTAACTTTTCTCCTGCCCTGCTATACAATTTAAAGCCACCAAAGGTGCGATTGGTTCTAATGTAAGTATCAAATAAAATGGAAGCATTGCGATTTGAACTAACCTTTAAAGTGTGTTCCAATTTTCCTGTGGTATCTAAAATGGAAATTAACTTTCCCTGTTTGGCAATGAGCATACTTTTAGATACATCAATGTCTTGATACAAAGTATCTAAAACTGGCGTAAAATCTTTTCTTACCAAGCCTTTACCAAAACTTAAAGTAGTGCAGAGGTAATAAGCAGGTTTATCGTTATAGCTATAGGAATAGGTGCTATATTTTTTATCATCAGCGTCATAATAGAGTGGCGCTATTTCTTGGTAACTACCAGGCAATGCTTGCTTATTTTCTGGGGTAACCATTTGTTGCGCACCAAAGCGCTGCACTATAAAAAAGGCTGCGCTGTCTGCATTTTCTTCGCTTTGAACCTCTCCAAGCCACTCCCCTTTTCTATTGATAAGACTGGGCCTTACCATATTTGTACCTGTGTACAATTGCCTGTAATGCATTTGCCCTAGATACGGCAAATGGTGTTTGCTTCTATCATACTGATATAAGTAGCCATCTTTCAAATAACTCCAATTACATAATTCTGCATCCGCGGCTCCATCCATCCAAACTGCTTGGGCACCTTTGGCTTCAAACAATATTTTTAAATTTCTGTCGCATACCTGTATACTACTATCTGTCTGCAGCTCCAACAAGTTAATACTTTGGTCGCCAAAAAAACGAATGGCCTTATATTTAAACGGCGTAATTTGTTTCCCGGCTGTATCAAAAATAGCATAGTAACTATTTTGCTTTACTGCAAGAATAGAGTCTAAGTATTCTAAGGTATCATACTTAATTGGAATTACGAACTTGCCGCTAGCATTAAGTAAACCAAAGCACTCCAAAGCTTGCACTTTATAAATGGGCGAACCAGATTGAGAAGAATACGAATCATAATCAAGGCGCTGTATATCTTGAAAAGTATCTGCTTGTATGGGCAAGGCTTGGTCTTTAAGCAACACCACTTGGTTAGTAGCTTGCAATTGAAAGTAAAAATAATCGTTGCCAATGGTTTGTATGCCTCTGTAATTTACCCTAAACGCTTCACTTTGCCATTGGCCATCGTAAGTTTTGCAAATACCTTCTTGGTTGTTAGAAGCAAAGTATAAATGTTTACCTGGCTTATTTAAATTTCTAAATTGCCTTGAGGGTTTAATAATCGTGCCCTTTTCGCTTAACATAAAGAATTCTTTATTTCTATAAAAATGAAACACAGAATTATACTTTCTTTCATAAATGGCTAGTGGGAAACTGCTGTAATAATTATTTGCTTGCGGCATAGGACTATACCAATTTGGGCTAAGCAGTTCTTTACCTTCGGGCGTGATGATACCGTATTTTTCTCCGGGTTTGCGCGTACCTTTTCCATTGCCACGCTCCCATTTATTTGCATCGTAAATTACGGTACGGGTATAATCATTGCCCTCAAAAGGATAGATATAATTATACTTAGCCGGAATAAGCACTTGGCCTTGCCAATGCATTAATCCCATAAACGGACTATTTTTAGGTTGAAAGCCCAAAAGGCCCTGACCCAAAGTTACAATACGTTCGTAAACAAAAGGCAAAACCCAATCACCTTTTTTGCTAATTAAACCATAAGCACCTTCATACCTAGCTATATAGTATTCGCCATCTACAAAAATTAGTTTTTCATAGTTTCTATCGAGTACATTTTCGCCACGGTAATTAATAAACTGGTACATGCCTGCGCGTTCTACAACGGCCAATCCATATTCACTAAAGTCTTCTGCTTTGTCAAACTGCGGGCTTATAAACCAACCTTCAATGGAGGCATCTAACTGGTACGGATTGTTAATATTACCAGCATAACCATAGGTGCAATTAGGGCCATCAGATTTTGGATAAATAGAGATATAATCTCGAGATTCTCCTTTGGCCATTGAGCGGTTAAGATCACTTAACAAAGCTGTTTCTAACTTTACAGAATCTATTTGTGACACTAAATAACGTATCTCCTCTTGCCGCTCGGCAATTAATGGCATCAATGGTGCAGCTTTAAGCAGCGAACGAATAGGATCAAAATAAGTTGGGGCTAAAAAATTAAACGACTTATGCTTTTGCTGAAAACGGGCATAATAAGCAAACCGCGTATAGGCCAGTGCTGCCTTCATATCAATGCCTTGCTTAGCAGCCAAATAAAGCGGGGTTCCTTTGAGTGCTTCATTCTTCTCGCACAATTGCAAAGCTTCAATTTTCAAATCATGGAGTTTCTTGTTAAATGTAATAGAATCGTCTATCCCATAAGAATAATCTATTAACAAGGCATCAAACACATCTAATACTTGGTCGAGCTCGGTATAACGGGTAAGCACAATTTCATTGATACTATCTCGCTTCTCGTCCTTTTCGAACCCAAAAAGCAATTGTTCTTTTGGCAAAATGATGAAATAGGAAGCCGGAAAATCTAAATTACCCTTGGCACTAAAGTAAAGCTGCCCAATTCCCTTAACCGGAAACTTAAACGCGAAAGTGCTATCCAAGCCTAAAACACTAGAATCTTGGCGCTCACCGCTTGCATCGCTAAGGTTTAAGAATATTTTGGTTCGGCCCGGAAAGCCTACATTTTTGCTCATTTTCATGCGCACGGTACAATCCTGAGCTATAGCAGAAATATTCAGAAAAAGGAATAAAGCAAGGGTTAAATAGGTTTTCATGCAATTAGGTAATGCTTAAGTTCTCAAAAATATAAGAATTCAACTATATTGCGATCACATTTTTTAGCCCTCTATGAAAGGAATAATTTTAGCAGGTGGGAGCGGTACACGCCTACATCCATTGACTATTGCGGTGAGTAAACAATTGATGCCGGTTTACGATAAACCCATGATTTACTATCCGCTTAGCACATTGATGTTAGCAGGAATTAGAGAGATACTTATTATTTCTACTCCCCACGATTTACCAGGCTTTAAAAAACTTTTAGGAGACGGCTCGCAATTAGGTTGCCGTTTTGAATATGCCGAACAACCCTCGCCAGATGGCCTTGCCCAAGCTTTTATTATCGGTGCAAATTTTATTGGTTCAGACAAAGTAGCTTTGGTTTTAGGCGATAATATTTTTTATGCTGCCGGTTTGAGCCAACTCTTACAAAGCAATAACGACCCAGATGGTGGTGTGGTATTTGCGTATCATGTAAACGACCCAGAGCGCTATGGTGTGGTAGAATTTGATGCCAACATGAAGGCATTGAGTATTGAAGAAAAACCTACGCAACCTAAATCGAGTTATGCGGTACCTGGTTTGTATTTCTACGATAATAGTATTGTAGAAATTGCAGCCAATATTAAACCCTCGCCACGCGGCGAATTAGAAATTACCGACGTAAACAAAGTATACTTAGCAGCAGGTAAATTAAAAGTAGGTGTATTACAAAGAGGCACCGCATGGTTAGATACAGGCACCTTTGAATCGTTGATGCAAGCAGGCCAATTTGTGCAGGTAATAGAAGAACGCCAAGGTTGGAAAATTGGTTGCATAGAAGAAGTAGCTTACCGCATGGGATGGCTAGATAAAGCAGGCTTAGAACGCGAAGCAAAAAAATATCTAAAGAGTGGCTACGGAGTTTACTTAATGAACCTTTTAAAATAAAAAATATGAACGTACAACACGAAGCATTAAAAAAATTCGGCTATCAAATAAATTATGCCGTAAATAATTATAGTAAGCATGGCTTGCAAGCCAATCAATTTAGCAATATCCTAATTGGCGGTTTAGGCGGCAGTGGTATTGGTGGCCGTTTGGTTAAAACCCTTTATATGCATGAGTTTCCGCTACCTGTTGAGGTGGTTGCAGATTATTCTTTGCCCGCTTATGTTAACGAAAAAACCTTGGTTATTTTAGGTTCCTACAGTGGCAATACAGAAGAAACCTTGGCCATGTTTGATGAGGTAAAAAAGAAAGGTAGCACAATGCTTGTGCTAACTAGTGGTGGCAAAATGGGTAAATTGGTTGAAGAAAATAACCTTAAAAGTTATTACATAGAACCTGGCTTTCAACCCCGCATGGCGCTTGGTTTTTCGCTTACTTATTTGGTTCAAATCTTTGCCGAACTAGTTGGAAAAGATGCCCAAGAAGAACTAAAAACCATTGCTGCCAAATTTGAAGATTGCACACCATACCACGAAGATGCCAATGCCATATTTGAAGCTATAAAATCTAAAGTTAATTCTAAATATGTGGTATTGAGTGATGGGCAATTTGAAGGGGTAGCTACCCGCTTTGCACAACAAGTGCAAGAGAATGCCAAGCATGAATGTTTTACTCATGTATTACCAGAGCATAATCACAATGTAATTGAAAGTTACTACGGAACCTTAGATACAGTTTTCTTCTTCTTAAACTCAAATAGCAATCCACGAGTTGGTTCAAGATTTGAATTTTTAAATGGGTTATTAGAAGTTGAATACCATAAAGTAATAGAATTAGGGGTTGAAGAATTTAACTTAACAGCCATGTACGAAACCATTCATCGTTTAGATTGGTTAAGTATTTTAGTGGCAGATCACCGTAAGGTAGATTCTTTAAATGTGCCTAACATTGCTTCGTTGAAAGAATTTTTAGAACAAGTATAAGTTGTCGTTTTTAAGCAAAATATTTGGCAAAAGTAGCCAGGTTTCTCAAACCAATATTCCCTTTGATAACCCTATTCAGGTGGAGTTTCACTCCCACCTGATTTTTGGGGTGGACGACGGCTGCCAAACCATTGAGCAAAGTATAGAACTCATTAAAGGTTTTGCTGCTATGGGCATGCGTAAGATTATTACCACGCCGCATATTATGAGCGACTTTTACAAAAACAGTAAAGACAATTTATTTCCATTAAGAGATCAAATTAGGGCTGAACTCAAATTGCAAAACATACCCATAGAATTTGATGTAGCCGCCGAGTACATGGTAGACGATGGCTTTGAACGCAAAATTGCCGAAGGTAATTTGCTTACATTTGGCCCAAATGGCAAACATATATTAATAGAATTGCCCTTTATGAATGAGCCTCCAAACTTGAGTTCGGCACTCTTTGAATTACAGATAGCTGGCTACCAACCTATCTTAGCGCACCCAGAAAGATATCCATTTTATAACAATGAAAGAACCAAGTTTCATGAACTTAAAGACCGAGGCATTCTCTTTCAATTAAATATGCTTTCTTGCGTAGGCTATTACGCTAAACAAGTGCAGGAGGCCGCACAATACCTTGTAAATAACCGGTTGATAGATCTTGTAGGCTCTGATGCACATCACATTAAACACCAACAAATCTTGCAAGATGTGCTCCAAAACAAACTGTTTCATAAAGTTTGTGAAGCCGAATTATTAAATAATAATTTATAATTGGAGCTGTAACTTTGTACTATGTATAAAAATATTTGGTTCAAGCTCCTGCTTGGTTTCTTTCCTTTATCCTTAATTGCCCAACCTGCAGAATTCTATAAAGCAGATTCTTTAGGCAATGTTGTTGTTTCTTTCTTTCAACAGAAAAATTTTAAAGAGATAGAAAAACTTAGAGATACGGTTTACCTAGAAGCCTATAACAGATTTACCTTTGAAGCCGATTGGAACGAATTAGTGGGCACTTATGGCGATTTAGAAAAGAAAAAAGTAATCTACTTTTCTGCTCCAAACAATTACCTCTTTATTAGTTATAAATTAAGTTTCGAATCATTACCTTATATTCTAAACCTTGGCTTTACACCAGATAATAAAATGAATTACATAGCCTTTATGCCAGCGCATAAAATTTATGTTTACCCAGATTATGTTGATGTAGATAAGTTTGGTGAAAGGGAATTTAATATTAACAATGGCATGTACGCCTTACCTGGTAACTTTACCTATCCTTATGCACAAGGTAAGCATCCTTTGGTGATTATTTTACCAGATGCTGGCCCAACCGATAGAGATGGTAGCTACAATGAAAATAAGCCCTACAAAGACCTTGTTGGCGCACTTAGTACCAGTGGCTATAATACCTTTCGCTACGAAAAAAGACCTAATATTTATGGCGCATTTTTACTTAGAGATAAAGCGGCTTACGCATCCTACACTTGCAGAGACGAATACCTAGACGATTTATACAAAGCCATTGATACCCTTAGCACTTTACCAGAAGTGGACCCTACCAGAATTTATATATTGGGCCATGGCCAAGGTGGTATGCTCTTGCCTTTAGTTGCCAAAGAAAGAGCAGATGTAAAAGGCATTATTCTCTTAGGTGCCAATTCCAAACGTATGCAAGAAATGATGATGGATCAATATGATTATTTAGCAAAAGTTGCTCCTTATAAAAAAGGAGAATACATGGAGCAAAAAGAAAAGGCTAAATTTAGCATGAACAAAAAATTGAACCCGCTTACAGAACATCATTTAATGCCTTACGATGTGCAAGCTACCTATTGGATTTGGTTCAATAATTACAAGCATATGGATATTGCGAATAAGATAAAACAACCCATGCTTATCTTACATGCCGATAGAGATTACCAAGTTAATTTAGAGAATTTGGCTATCTGGAAAAAAGAGCTCGGAGTCAAGCCTTCGGTTACTATTAAAAACTATCCTGCACTTAACCATCTCTTCTATTCCGGTGGCGGAGAATCTACTTACTCGGAGTATTTT
>VEQB01000246.1 GCA_018883485.1 Bacteroidota bacterium | reverse complement strand
ACCAAACCTTTACCAAAACTTCTTCTTCCAATTACCATTCCCCTATCCCAATCTTGCACAGCACCACTTAAAATTTCGCTGGCAGAAGCAGAACCTTCATCTATAAGTACAATAAGTTTTCCTTGCTCAAAAACACCTTTGCGTTCCGACCTATACTCTGCTCTTGGTTTGGTTCTTCCTTCTGTATAAACTATGAGTTTGCGGTCTTCTATAAACTCATCTACTAACTGTATGGCGGTGCTTAAATAACCTCCAGGATTACCTCTTAAATCTAATACAAGATGTTGCAACTTTTCAGCTTTTAATTCTTTAAAAGCCTTCATAAACTCATCGTGGGTATTTTCTGCAAAGCGACTAATTTTAATGTAGCCAGTTTCTTGGTTTAACATTCTCCAAGCATCTACACTATAAATTGGAATAGATCTTCTAGTTATAGTAAAGGATATTTTTTCTTTGGTACCTGGCCTAAAAACAGTAACCAATACTTTCGAACCACCCTTTCCTCTAAGTAACTTGAAAACCTTTTCTGAAGTAATGCCATTGCCAGCCACATTGATGCTATCTACTTTTATGATCCTATCTCCAGGCATTATACCCAATTCTTGGGCAGGCCCACCATTAATTGCCGAAACCACCATTATGGTATCATCGATAATATTAAACTCAACGCCAATTCCCTCAAAATTACCATCTAATTGCTCGTTGGCAACAGATAAATCGGCCGCTGGTATGTATACAGAATGAGGATCTAATTCGCTCAACATTTGGTTTAGCGTTTGCTCTTCTAACGCCTCGGTATCTACCGTATCAACATAGGATTGCTCAATAATATTAAGCATTTCACTTAATTTATCTTTTCCTCCTCCAATAAATGCATGAACCGAATTGGCAGGGCGCAAATAAATGCCTAAAGCTAAACCAGTAGCTAAAACTAAAGCATAAATAAAAGGCTGCCATTTATTGATATTATTTGACATAAATTTGAAACGCTGGAAGCAAATATAAGTTTTGCCCGCACTTCTTCTAACAGATATGGCAAGTAAGAAAATAATAAAGACCACAGAAGCGAGTTCCCTATATCAAAATCTGGAACTTATGAATACCAAAGAATTGCTGAAGAGCATAAATGAGCAGGACCAAACTGTTCCTTTAGCTATTCAAAAGGCAATTCCCAAAATTGAAAAATTAGTAAAAGCAGCCTTTTTAAAAATGAAAGAAGGAGGCCGATTATTTTACTTAGGAGCAGGCACTAGCGGAAGATTGGGCATAGTAGATGCAAGTGAGTGCCCTCCTACTTTTGGTGTCCCCTTTGGCATGGTAGTAGGTTTAATTGCAGGTGGCGATAAAGCCATACGTAAAGCGGTAGAATTTGCAGAAGATGATAAGGCCCAAGGGTGGTTAGATTTAAAAAAATATAAGATAAGTGATAAAGATGTAGTTGTTGGTATTGCAGCCAGTGGCACTACGCCGTATGTTATTGGAGCATTGGAAGAAGCAAATAAAGCGGGCATTGTTACTGGATGCATTACTTGTAATAAAAACTCGCCTTTGGCAGCAGTGGCTAAATTTGCGGTTGAGGTAATTGTTGGACCAGAATTTGTAACAGGAAGTACCCGCATGAAAGCAGGTACCGCACAAAAATTAGTACTCAACATGCTTAGCACCTCGCTTATGATAAAGCTAGGTAGAGTAAAAGGCAATAAAATGGTAGATATGCGTTTAAGTAATCATAAGTTGGTAAACAGAGGTATAAAAATGATTATGGAGGAATTGAATTTAAGCGAAAAAAAATCTGCTGAACTGCTTAAAAAACATGGCAATGTTAGGGCTGCACTTTTAGCCTTCCGCAAATAACTTATGGAATATTTTTTAAAGGTACTTACCGTTCTGCTATGGAGTGGTTTTAAATTTGTGGTAGGCGTAAGCACAGCAATTTTACTTGGGTTCAACCAGTTTGAAATTCTTGTAATTAGCATTAGTGGAGGCATGCTAGGGGTAGTAGTTTACCTTTACTTATGGGAGTTAATCTTAAAAATCTATCACAAGTTTTATCCTAAAAAAATTAAGCCCATTAAATTCTCAAAGTTTAAGAGAAAACTAGTAGTGTTTATTAGAAAATATGAAGTTTATGGGATAGCCTTTTTAACGCCAGTGTTATTCTCTATGCCACTTGGAACAATACTTGCAGCCTCCATAGAGCACAATAAATGGCGCATTAAACTAATTATGTTTGGGGCATTATGCTTTTGGGCATTAGTAATTATTGGTGTCAAATTACTCTTTAAAGTAGATCCAGAAAAAGGATTGTAATTACTTCTTTAGATTCATCAATTTCTTTTCTTGGTTGTCTAGTTTATGGCCCTCCGTATCATCCATAGGCTTGTAATAGGCGTAATGGCGCCATTTTTCAACTACCTCCCTAAAATCTGTAGGCAACTCACTTTCAAATAAAATGTTCTTCTTGGTAATAGGATGCACAAAACCCAGGGATTTTGCGTGCAAACCTTGCCTTGGCATGAGGGCGAAACAATTCTCTACAAACTGCTTGTAACGCGCAAATACTGTTCCTTTAAGAATATGATTCCCGCCATAGGTATCATCAGAAAAAATGGGATGCCCAATACTTTTTAAGTGCACACGAATTTGGTGTGTTCTGCCTGTTTCTAACCTACATTCTATAAGTGTAACATAATTCAACCTTTCGATGACCTTATAATGGGTAACGCTCCATTTACCCTTCTCTGCATCGTCAAATAATTGAAATACCTTTCGGTCTTTTGCGCTTCTGCCAATGTATCCAGTTATGGTTCCTTCATCTTCTGGCAAATCGCCCCACACCAAAGCCTGGTAAGTGCGTTCTATGCTATGGTCAAAAAACTGCTTGGCAAGGTGGGTCATAGCAAACTCACTTTTTGCAATTACCAAAAGGCCTGAGGTGTTTTTATCTATGCGGTGCACAAGACCAGGGCGCACATTGTTTTCTTCGGCAAAAGCCAAACCTTTTAAATGCCAAGCTAAGGCGTTCACTAATGTACCACTAGTATTGTTATAACCTGGATGTACTACCATTCCTGGTTTCTTATTTACAATGAGCACATCTGTATCTTCATAAACAATATCCAATGGAATATCCTCTGCAACTATTTCAGTATCGCGCGGTGGCGTAGGTAATACTATGGAGATAACATCTAAAGGCTTTACCTTATAACTAGATTTTACAGGTTTCTCATTTACCAATATTGAACCTACATCGGCAGCGGCTTGTATTTTTGTTCTGCTCGCGTTCTCCAAACGGTTCATTAGGTATTTGTCTATACGCAATAAACCCTGACCCTTATCTACCTCTATTCTAAAGTGTTCAAAGAGTTCTTGTTCTTCGCTACCGTCAATTTCTTCTTCTGTATTTGGGTTCATGTGGGTACAAAGATAACCACTAAAAACAAGAATAGGAGCCTAAGCTCCCATTCTTGCGTAATCAATCAAATCTTCGCCTTGCCTAGCAAGACGAATACCTAAATATGGCAACAACTATAAATTTCTTTATTAGTTGTCCGTAACATTTAAGTCGAAACTTAACAGCGAACCTTCTTCTTTAGGTTCAGCCTGAGGTGTAACTAAAAGCGAAGCCTCTTTTGGCTCTTGCTTTTTGGCAACTGGAGGTTTTGGTTTCACCAACTCACCCATGCCTGCCACTTCAATTTTGTTTTCTTTGGCAAACATGCCCAATGCAATGGCTTGCTTTATGCCGCTTATGCTCACTTCTATTTCAAAATCATCGTTTGAAATAGCACGTGGACTCACCATAAAACCTAGGCGTTGATCTAGGCAATAATCCAATAAAACCTGAATGTTTTTGCGCTTGCTTAAAAGCACTGGTTTTTCATCTATCATACACTTTTTCTACTTTTTTGGGGTTGTAAAAATACAAAAAGCCGAACTCATAAAAGGTTAAGAATTCTCTAAATTCCTGTTAAGTTTTCCATGGTTTTAAAACTCAGGCAAATAAAAGTGTAAAGAATTTGCCATTTTTAGATTCGGAAAATTTCCCAACCTTAGAATTAAACTTATATTCTTGATTAACAGTAACTTACCTTAATAAGGTAAAGTTCCCAGATTTGGACTTGTCTGTTCCTTCGTAGCCAGTATAGTTCATTCTGTAAAAATACACATCTGCTTGGGCG
>VEQB01000009.1 GCA_018883485.1 Bacteroidota bacterium | reverse complement strand
GCACTGGGGAGTGAATTGCCTGAATCATAGTAATCTACTTTGATGCAACAAATTTACATATCCTAGGTTATCTTAGTATAACCAAAAAGGGGGATTTTTTAACCATTTAAACAATCATTTAGCCCAAATTGTAGCTTGTACCTTCTTTACCGTCTTTTATTTCAATGCCAATTTCTTTTAACTGGTCCCTAATTTGGTCAGAGGTATAAAAGTCTTTTCTTAACTTGGCTTCTCCTCGTATTTTCAAAACTACCTGCATCAATTCATCCATCTTATCTGAGCCGCCAATACTTTCATCTTTTAAACCCAGTACACCGTAAACCATATTCTCATACAAGGATTTTAGTTCTTGCAAATCTTGTTCATTGGCCTGCTCTTTTCCATCGTGAATGAGGTTTATTAATCTGGCAGCCTCAAATAAATTTGCAATGGCAATGGGCGTATTAAAATCTTCATTCATAGCTGCATAAACACTCTCTTTAACTTTGGCTACCTCAATAGTACTGGTACTACTAGCATTTAATTTGTCTAAAACCTTCCCTGCATTTAAAAGTCGGGTCAAACCTTTTTCTGCTGCTTTTAAGGCCTCATTGCTAAAATCTAAGGTGCTTCTATAATGTGCCTGTAGCATAAAAAACCTTACGGTCATGGGGCTAAACCCGCGCTCAAGTAAGGCATGCCTTCCCTCAAATAATTCTCCTGGTAAAAAAGAATTACCCAGACTTTTACTCATTTTTTGCCCGTTAACCGTAAGCATATTGGTATGCATCCAAATTTTGGCTGGTTGCTCGTGGTGGCAGGCTACATTCTGGGCAATCTCATTGGTGTGATGGGTTGGAATTAAATCCATTCCACCACCATGAATATCGAAAGCTGCCCCTAAATATTTAGTGCTCATGGCAGAGCATTCTATATGCCAACCTGGGAATCCTACTCCCCAAGGGCTAGGCCATTTCATTAAATGCTCTGGTTTTGCCTTTATCCAAAGCGCAAAATCTAAACGCCCTTTCTTTTCTTCTTGCCCCCCCAATTCTCTGGTATTATTTAGCAATTCATCCAAGTTGCGGTTAGATAAGGCCGTATAATTGTATTCTTTAGCAAATTTTTCTACATCAAAATAAACCGTTCCATTAGCTTCATAAGCATACCCATTGGCCATAATTTGTTTGGTCATTTCTATTTGTTCTATAATATGACCTGTTGCGGTAGGTTCAATACTGGGTGGTAAAGTATTAAAGGCTGCCAATACCTGATGAAAATCTACCGTATACCGCTGTACAATTTCCATAGGTTCTACTTGCTCTAATTTGGCTTTCTTAGCAAATTTGTCATCGCCTTCGTCTTGGTCGCCCTCTAAATGGCCCGCATCTGTTATGTTTCTAACGTACCTAACTTTATAGCCTAGATGCAAGAGGTACCTGTAAATTACATCAAAAGAGATGTAGGTTCGGGCATTGCCTAAGTGCGCATTGCTGTAAACCGTTGGCCCACAAACGTACATGCCCACATAATCTTTATGAATAGGTTTAAATAGCTCAGTTTCTCTGGTTAAGGTATTGTATATTTTTAGCGGCTGTGTCATGTGTTAATTGCTTGCTGCGAAGGTAAGATTTTATTCAAAAAGAGATTCGTAAACCTTATCCCAACCTTCCCAACCTTCTTTTGGGTCGAAGGATGAATTGTGCCATATGCTAATAAATTGGCCATTCACTTGT
The DNA here is from genome assembly GCA_018883485.1 of Bacteroidota bacterium. Taxonomy (GTDB): domain Bacteria; phylum Bacteroidota; class Bacteroidia; order UKL13-3; family UKL13-3; genus B1. The sequence goes on along the minus strand of VEQB01000009.1, from coordinate 16,308 downwards.
TTTACAGCTTGCTTAAGTGCTGCTATTTTCTCGATGCTTTGCTCGGTAGTTAATTGTAAATAATTCTTCAAACAAACATCCATCACACATGGGCTATGCAAGGTTAGTTGAAGTATTTTATTTTCTATTAAATCAAAGGCATTAAACGGGAAACAAGTAGAAGCTCTAAAGCCTATGGCTTCTCCATAACAAAGGGTATAATCGCTGGTAATACCCATTTTTTCTAATGTTCTATAAGTTTCGGGTAAACGAATTTTAAGAAAATGTGCTCTAACTTTTTTTGGCTTTTCATGTATTATCTCTTCAAAAAGTTGAATTTCATTTCTTAAAGCATTTTTATCAATTGCGGCTTTGTAGGAGGGATGTAGCCCACAAGTGGCACTTTCAGAAATTGTTCTATACAATCTTTGTACTTCTAAATTTTTAGGTGAAAGATTAGTATCATAACCTCCATAATCTGCAAGTAATAGGAAGAACATATTTGGAATATTTTTGGCAGCCGCCTTTGCTGCCATATATTTATAAGTATGGTAAGGGTCTTTTTCTGGTTTAAAAAGCGCTTCCTTATCTGGCTTGCCTCTAAGTATTGACCCACCAAATTTTTTAATAGAAGAAAAAATACTTTGATGCTGGTATTTAAATGCAAAGTCTACATCAATACTATTAAGTTGTTCGAAATGATTCGTTTTTAAGGCTAGCGCTGGAAATTGTTTTTTAAGGGCTTCTCCTAATTTAATGGCCCAATAATCTATGAGGGGAAATTCTAAAAATCCTGATTTAAATGCTAAACTATTACTGCTTAAGTACCGTAAGTGTTTATCTTTTTTATGAGGTAAATATTCTTCATATCTACTTAATAGAAAAAATGCTGCTGCAAATAAATCGAAGTTTACAAGGCTGGTATCACTTCTAAAATCTGGCTTAGAGGAATAAGCATGTTGGAAGAAAATGGTATGCCAGAATGTTTCCTTTTCTACTTCAATATCTTGTGGTTTTACATCAGTTTCATGCAATAAATTATTTGCTGGTATATTCAATACACCTTCAATAATTTGGGGAGTATAATTTATTCTAAAAGAAAGTGATTTTAAAAAATAATCGGGATTATTTGTAATCTTATAGTTTATACCTAAGCGGCGCAAGAGTATCTCATCTAGGATATAAGTAAGGCGCGGAGAATCTTCTGCAGCTAATATTAACATAACGCAAAGATAACATTAGGAGCGAGAGTAGTGGAAAATAGCTATAAGATTTTTTGGGTTCAAAGCGCTATAAAACATACGTAATGTAGCCAATGGTTTATAAGAAAGCACCATATACAATAAGGCAATGTATGAACCTACTATAACTGCCCAAGCTGCGCCTAAGATGCCTAAGCGCGGAATTAAAACCAGCTCTGAACCTAAAATAATAATGGCATTTAGTACTTGCATGCCTACCACATATTTTTGTTTTTGTTCGGCCAACATCCACATGCCCCAAGCGGTGCCCCAAAATACTGGAAGAATAGACCATACATGCAGCTTAAAAACTTCTGGTGCCAATGGGTATTTTGGTCCATATAGGTTGCCAATAACCCAATCTCCAGTTAACATAGCTCCGGCAATTATAAAAAGAGCTCCCCACAACATTAAACTGTACAATTGGGTTAGGCGTGTTTCTTGCAAGGCTGCGTTATTTCTATTATTTATAATGCCAGGAAATACGGCTGCACAAATGGCTACCGGTATAAAATAGGAGGCCTGACTAATTCTTACCGCAGCTCCATATTGCCCTACCAATCCCATGTCTCTTAAAAAACGTGCTATTAAAATACCATCGGCATTGGTATACAGCATTTGTATAAAAGAAGACAGTATGATGGGAAGCGTTAAATAAACAAGGTGTTTTGATTCTGGTAAAGAGAATTTCCAATGACTTATATGTCCGCCAAATTTTTTATAAAAGCGCCATTGTATAAAAGCACTTAGCATTGCCTCAAAAGCTGCCATTGCCGCAAAATATACCAATGGAGCTTCGAAGTAAATAAGTAATAATTTAATAAGAGCCGAAATAAACAAGGTAATTACTTGGTTAATGGCTGTGTATTTTCCTTTTACTTGAGATTGGAAGTAGAAGTCAATCACATTAAAGGATTGAAACAGCATGCTTAGGCTCAACAAGAAAACAATAAAAGTGGTGGAGGCAGGATCGCGCAACAAGCTGTAAATAATGCTCCCCAAAATGGCAACAATAGAACCACCCAAACGCAAGCCCAAGGCAGTACCTAGAATTTTATTTTCATCTTTGCTTCTAGTTATTAATTCCCTAACCACTAAACTATCGAGGCCAAGTGTAGAGAAGATAGCCATAATGCCAATAATGGTTAAGCCATAATAGATAGTTCCAAATTGTGTAGTGCCTAAAAAACGAGCTACCAACACACCCACCAGTAAGCCGCTAATTATTCTTGCCGATTTCTCTAGCAAAATCCACATGGAGTTACTTACATAATTGTTCTTTTGGGTTTCTGCCATGCTTATTTGTTATAATCGTTCATGGTACCTGCTAAGCCGCGTGTGGCAAAGCTTTCTACGGCTTGAACCGACTTATGAATCAACTCTTGTAATTGCATGCCTTCTTCCTCATTCCATTTTCCCAATACAAAATCTATTTGTCGGCCTTTAGGAAAATTACTACCAATGCCAAAGCGCAAGCGTGGATAGTTTTGGGTAAGTAATACTTCTTGTATGCTTTTTAAACCATTATGGCCGGCATCGCTGCCATTGCCTCTTATTCTAATTTTGCCATAGGCAATGGCCAAATCATCTACCAAAACAAAAATATTTTCTACGGGTATTTTTAAAGCTTGCATCCAATACCTAACGGCTTTACCACTTAAATTCATATAGGTGCTTGGCTTTATTACAAAAAGTTGTCTGCCTTTAAACCCAATTTCGGCCAAGTCTGCATAGCGATCTGTAGTAAAGGTGGTTTTGTGTTTTTCTGCCAAGGCATCAACTATATCAAAACCAATATTGTGTCTGGTATGTGCGTATTCCTCGCCAATATTGCCAAGTCCAATAATTAAATACTTCATTTTGCTGCGAAAGTAGCAGAAATAGTCCAGAGTGCATAGGACTGCTGATGGCTTCTGGCATCTAGCTTCTGGCAACTAGCTGTGAGCTATTAAATAATTAACCATATACTAATCAGTTAATTAAGTATTTTTTCTTTATTTTTATGGAATTCAATTCCAAAAAAATACAGAAAATTTAGTTTTTGTTAAAGCTATTGAATTCATATAATTTTGTTTAATGGAAGTGCGCGAGCCAGATATGAGTTTTAATGGGTATACCTATGCCGATTATTTAACTTGGACCATCCCAGAAATGGTTGAGTTAATAAAAGGTAGGGTGTTTAAAATGGCTGCCGCCCCAAGACGCAGGCATCAAAAAGTAGCTGGGGAGGTTTTTAAACGAATAAGTTACTATTTAGAGGGAAAAAAATGTGATGTATATATTGCACCATTTGATGTACGCCTACCTATTCACTCCAAAAAGAACGAAGATATTTATACCGTTGTACAACCAGATGTTTGTGTTATTTGCGATCTCTCAAAATTAGATGATGCGGGTTGTATTGGCGCGCCAGATATTGTGGTAGAAATTTTATCGCCAGGCAATAACCGCAAGGAGCTTCAAAACAAATACGAGGTATACGAAGAAAGTGGTGTTTTGGAATATTGGGTCATCCATCCAGAAGAGCAAACCTTACTTATTTACACCTTGGTAAACGGCAAATACCAAGCCTCTAAATTATTTACTATCGGTGATTTTATTACAACGCCAATTCTGCCAGACTTTGTGCTGGATTTAGAGCAGGTGTTTGCGGAGAATTAGGAACAATTTTTCTTTATTATTCAGGCTTTAATTGGAAATTTCCCAATAAAATCCCTTTTACAGTTATGTCTTCGTCAAGTTCTTCCCAACGCAAGGCATAGCCGTTTAAGCGAATGGTTACTTTTGAAAGCTGTTCGTCATTAGCATCCTTTAAAAGTTTAAAGCGTGAAGCAGGAAAACCAAGAATACGGTCGTCTGTAAGTTGGATATAAACTATCCTATTTTTAACCCAAACATCTGAAGCAATAGGTTCAGCAATGGTTTCAGTATTATTTAGTATGATACTCATTATATTTTAAAATTAAAAAGTTCAAATTTTCATATACATGCTTTTCTATTTCTCTAATTTCGTGCGGTCTAAGGTTAATGTTCCCAGCAAGTCTTATAGGTTGTAACCAATATTTACATTCACCATCCGAAGTTGACACATGAATATGTGGAGGCTCATTTCCTTCATCAGAATAAAAATGAAATCTAAGGTTTCCAATTCTTAAAATGGTAGGCATATAATAATCAAATATAGTAAAATCGTTAGAAATTTAAAGAGTTGTTTTACCTTTACTTTTATATAACTTTGATAAAAGATTAATTTATGAGCACACTAGAAATGAAGATAAGGATAATTGATCAAATCATTCACTTAAGTGATGATAGTTTGGTTATGGAAATTAATTCATTATTGTCGTTCCATAATAGTGAGTCTGAAATTGAACTTAGTCCTGCACAATTGGCTAACATAAAAGAATCAGAAGCACAAATAGCTGCAGGGCAGTTTAATGAGAGTAACACGCTATGGAATAAAGTAGATTCATGGCTAGATCAAAAATAGTTTGGAGCTCACTTGCCGAAAAAGAATTGATGGAGGTTCTTGAATATTGAAAAAAAATATTCAATGACGCGCTTTCCAATCATTCACCACTTAGAAGATTTTATTGGCTTAGAAAGCAAATGGCGAGAGCGATATTGGTTATTAACAAAAAAAGCCTGCCTTTTGGGCAAGCTTTTTTTGTTGGTTCAATACTATTTGTGGTTAAATACTAACAGCTAACTAAATAGGGCATTTAGACAACATAATACTAACTTGCTGTGTTTGCGTTTTATCTACAATAGTTTCTGTAATATAATCTTCTCTAGTTTCTTTTGATCCATCATTGTAATAAACAGAGAATCTATACTTTTGGCCATTTTCTATGGTAGTTTCTGGCAATTGCAATTTATTATAGGTTTTACCATCTATGGTTACCGTTTCCATGGATGCTCTTAACCATTCTACAGTTCCACCGCCAGTTTGTACAATTGCACCGTCTCTTGGCGCCACTCTTCTGCCTGGTTGGGCAGGGTCATTTGGATTGGCAGAACCTAAGTAAGTTGCTTCATTAATATAATACACCGTATAATTTTCTGGTAAAATAATTTGTGAACCATTGGTGCATTTCACTTCTAAGATACTTGTAACTTTACCGGGTGTAGCTACATCACCTGCATCTACCAAGGTACCACATAATTTACCTTCATAAATAATAACATTGTCTAGTACTAACTCATATATGGAATTGGCCTTTGGTATGAATTCGGTATTAAGGTTATGTGTTTGGCCTCCTGGATATTCTCCTTCTATTATATATGTATTACTCCAAGGGATATAAATAAATGTATTATCCATTGTATATATTTCACTAATATTTAAGATTTTTTGAGAATAACCAACTTTCAATCCAATTTTCAAAATAAACTCTTGACCACAATTGGGAGCAATAATACCAACTGCCCAATTAGAAAGGTGTTTTACGGGCATTTGCGCCTCTAACCTATTGTTGCTATTTAAGGCAATAGTGGCAGTGCCTTCTTTTACCCAATTTTCACCCTCAGATTTACTATAAATATCTATTACATCGCCTGATTTGTATTTGGCTTGGGTTAAAGGATTAATTTGATCTTCAGAAATTTCCATAGAAACATTTAGAGGCTTGCTAAAATCTGTAACAGATTTTCCGCCAGCCGTCATACTCATGTCTATCCAACCTGCAGGTTCAAAAGAACCTTCTTGTGTTGGGTTTCCATTGGCATCTTTTACGCCAGAAAAGTCAAAACCGCCAGGGAAAGAAAGGTAAGACTCTTTAGTACCTGTTGTAAATTGTAAAACCTTGGCTTCAACAGCTCCTGTTACAGGTTGTCCGTCTTTATCTAGCAATTGAGTGCCTGCCTCTATAGCAATTTTTAGTGCTTCTGTTTTTTCTGCAGTTGCAGGAATAGATATGCTGCTAGTATCTGTGGTTTTGCCGTCACTGCCAGTAGTTACTGTTTTTTCTTCTCCTTTAGCACCTGCAGGCGGGTTATCAAAACTTACCACGTAAATGTCTGTTCTAATGGGGTCTAAACTGGTAAGGGTAATTGGGTACTCTAAAGGTAGGTAACCAGGTAAGTTAACATTAACCGTAAACTTAATAGGATTGCTGGCAGAAACAGGTGTACCTTTTCTAATAGAAAAAGAGATAGCACCTTCAAAAAGGAAAATAGTTTTAGAGGCACCAGAACTATACACGTAAGGTGCACCAGGCCCAGAAATGGTAACAGGCACGGTTCCAGCTACAATAGTTTGGTTTTTTGCATCGCGAATAATTAATTCGCTAGGTGCTGCAACCGCATCTGCTTTAATAGAAATGGCAACGCCCTCCAATGGGTCGCCAATTTTACAGCCTTGGAAGCTGCTTAGGGTTATACCTAGCATAGCTGCGGCGCCCAAAATGTTGAATAAACTTTTTTTCATGAGAATTATATTATTAATTATTATTTTTAAATTATTGGGTAAGCCTAAAGTTAAAGCCAAAATTCATCACAGGCCACCAATTAATGCCACTTAGGTTTTCTTGCAGTATTGGCTCATTTGCAGAGCTTGGCTCTAGCATGCCAGTAGCTTTAAAGGTAACATCTTGTGCGCCAGTATAAAATGAACCTACTTCAAAAGTAAATCCGAAACGAGTTTTAGGAATGGCGCGGCCAAAACCAATACCAATGTATGGGCTGGCTTTTGCTTTTAAACCAAAAGTTAGGGTGCCTACTTCATCAGGCGGTATCATAATATCACCTTGCTTGGTAGAGTCTTTGGTAATGGCTGTGCCAGATATGTCGTTTAACAAGATGGCAAACCCACCCGTAATTTTAAAAGCATTACCAAAAGGGTGCCAATCAAGCATAAGTCCCATAGAGCCTAACTTGGTATCTATGTCGGCAATAAGCACTGTACCATCAACATCTACTTCTAGGTTTTCTACTTTAACAGGTAAATATCTACCTTCTAACCTGGCCGCTAAAGTACCTTGTTTGTTAAGGGTATGTGCAACTTGTAAACCAATACCATTGGTAGAGAGGTTAAGCCCTAAAGCCAAACCTGGAGGGGTTCCTTTATCAGAAGAAACTGCCGGAGTTGCAGCGGGCGTTGCTGGTTTGGCAGCGGGCGCTGGTTGCGCTGGTTTTGCGGCGGGTTGTTGCGCCCATAATTGTATGCTTAATACAAGGCACAAAAGGGAGAGTAAGGGTTTTTTCATAATTGATGGTCTTTGTATAATTAGTAACGAACATAAAAATATTTTTTGAGGCAAAATTTTCTTTGTGAAGTTTTGGCTTGTTTTTGTGAAGTTTGGGTTTTTACCTGTTTTGAAGGATAAAACTTCACATTTAATAAGCCAATTTTAACATTACTAATTAGCTATATACGTGATTTACTATATTGTAAAACTATTGTATTGCCTTGCCTATGCTCAAAAGATGCATTCTACTTATTGTTTCCCTTTGTGCAGCTCATTTATGGGCATGGAGCAATACAGCAATGCGTTTGCAAACCATTGCCAAAATGCCTTCAGATTCCAACCAAGTTAAAGCATGGATAGAATTATTGGATCAACATCAAATTACTGAAAAAAAAGCAGCAATTTATTATGGAGAAAAGGCCTTGAAACTAGCTCGGCAACTGGCTTGGTTACCTGGTATGGCTATGGCCCACGGAAAAATAGGTAGAATTTATTGGAGTATTGGAAAGTATTCCATGGCATTATCTCATCATGGAACAGCATTGAAAATATTTAAGGATTTAAAATATTGGAAAGACTACTGGGATGTAATGGTAATGATTGGGCAAGATTATGCCAATGCTACTCAATACGATAAGTCTCTTATCTTTTTAAAATTGGCTTTACATGAATACAAAATCAACAATGATGCAAATGGTGTGCCCTATGTTTTGGCAATTTTAACTTGGGTTTATGAAGCAAAAGGAGATTATTTACTGGCCTCACAATATATTTTTGAACAAATTAAAAGTGTTGAGCAAAGTGGTGATACCCTTGCCTTGCTTTCGGCTTATTTAGGTTTAGCCTCAAATTATATTTATTTACAAAAAGGATTAGAGGCTGAGCAAATATTAGAAGCTTGGTTGCCAACCATTCAAAGAAAAAATTATCCTTATAGACTAATAGATTACTACCTTCTTAAAGGAAGTGTTCTTAACTTAAGAAATCAATTTGACAGTGCCCTTTTTTGTTTTGAGGAAGAGAAGGCTATTGCGCGAAGAGTTTCTAATAATTATTGGATTGCTGATGGATTTTTATCTATAGGGAATATTTACTACGAAAGAAATCATTATGAAATGGCATTGGCTAATTATGATTCGGCGTATTTTTATTTTAATAGTGATAACCAAACAAAAGAATTAGGCAGTATTGCTGGTAAAATAGGCATATGCCTAATAAAGACCAATAGATTAAATGAAGCCAAAGATTATATCAATGCAGCCAATAAACACATTCAATTATTTGACAGCCCTGTTGCTAAACTAGAATATTATTATGCCAAGTATTTATTTGACAGTGCATCCCAAAATTGGCAAAGTGCATTTAACTATTTAAAGCTAAATGAAAACCTAAAGGATAGTCTTTTTAACAAAACCAAATTGCAACAATTACTTGAATTACAAATAAGGCACGAAACGGAGACGCGGGAGGATTTGCTGAAAAATGACAAGGAAACATTGGGCATTACTCTTTTCTTATTAGCATTACTTACTTTAGGTTTAACTGCTTTTTATATTCAATTGAAGAGAAGCAATAGGAGAATTAAGCAGTCTAACCAAATTCAGCGCACCATGTTAAATGAAATACATCACCGCGTTAAGAATAACCTTCAGCTTATTTCGGGATTTATGCAATTACAATTGCTAAAAACCACCGATAAAAAAGGTAGGGATGCGTTAGAAGAGAGTATTAATAATATTAATGTGGTATCTCTGGTGCACGAGAATTTATATAGCCAAACCAATGATTTAGTTGATGTAAGTAAGTATTTGCAAACCTTGTGTAACCATGTTCAATCTATAGTTTTACCCAATCAAAAACCCATTATTCAATTATATTGCGATAACATTTTGTTGAGCATAGACCAAAGCATTCCGCTTGGCCTAATTTTAAATGAATTAATAACCAATTCGGCAAAGCATGCTTTTGCGGAACTAGGCGAAACACCAAGCAGAATAACAGTTTGTGTATTGCAAGCAGATAAAAAAATTAGTTTAAACTATAAAGACAATGGCTGCGGGTTAGAAACAGAGAAATTGAATAATAAAACCACTTTAGGACTCAAGTTATTAAAAATGTTGGTTCAAGAATTACAAGGCGAATATCTAATTACAAGCCATGAAGGCTTTAAATTTGAGATGAGTTTTGTAAAAAGAAAATGTTCAAAAAACTAATTGACTAAGGACATGAAGAAACGTGTTTATATAGTAGAAGATGTTTCAATTATTAGATTGATGTTAGAAGAATGCATGATAGAAAATGGTTTCGACGTTTGTGGTTCTGCCCCAGAGGCTGAAAGTGCGCTAGTAGAAATTGGAAGGTTAAAGCCAGATTTGGTGTTATTGGATATACAATTGGTGGGTAAAAAGAATGGTGTTTGGCTGGGTAAAAAGTTAAATCAAGAACAACATATTCCTTTCATTTATATAACAGCCAACCAAGATGAAAGAATGTCGGATGAGATTTTAGAAACCAACCCTGTGGGTTTTATTGTTAAGCCCATTAATACCATTCAATTGATTTTAACCGTTAAAATTGCCCTGAACCTAAATACTGTCGCACAAAAGAAGCAAGTAATTATACAAGATGGTTTAAAAGCCATTAATCTTACCATAGAAGATATATACTATATACAATCTGATGGCAATTATTTAAACATCCATTTAGAGACCACGCATTTTTTAATTAGGAGCACCATGGATGCCTTTTTAATAAAATTGAACCAAGATTATTTTGTGCGCATTCACCAGCGCTATGCTATCAACACCCACAAAGAATTTAAGCTATCTGGCGAAAATGTTTATATAAAGGATGCAATATTAAAGGTTTCGGAAAAGTATAGAAGTGAAATAAAAGCAAGATTGAAGAACTAACAAAAAAAGCCTGCCTTTTGGGGCAAGCTTTTTTTGTTCAGTTAAGTTTATTAATTATCTGCAGTCTACATTGGTCATCTCAAATTCAATTTCGTTGATTTGATTTAAGTCACCTACAATTTTTAATGCAGGGGCATTAGGGTTATCTACATCATTGTCTATACGCGCACCACTTCTATAATATGCTGCTCTATAAGTTATATTAGCTGTTAACTCATTTTTTGGTATTTTAACCACATTATATACTTTATTATTTCTAGTAACACTATTGGTTACTGTATATCTCTGCCATTTTACGCTACCTACAGGATCATCTGAAGGGTAAATGAGTGCCCCTGCTCTTGCAGGATTAGGAGTTGCTTTGTAGACTTCATTATCTATGAGATAAATAGCTGTTGCATCTGGTAAAATTGCATTGTCAAAATCGCCTTTGCTACATTCAACCCTAAAATAAACAGTGAGTTGGGGTAAACTTTCAAATGGCAAAGTAATTGTTGTTGAAGTTGCAGATATCCATTCGGTGGCAGATCTCTTTTTGTATTGAACAATTACTAGACCATCGCAACCAATGGATTGAATTGAAATGCTTGCAGTAAATGTTCCATCGGAATTGGGTATTATATCTGTTTCTTGTTGTGTTGAAGCCTTATAGGTTCTAAATTCATAAAATTGCCCCATGGTTGAAAAGTTTTCAATAGTATGCTCTATATTAGTTGCTCCACATGGGTAACCAAAACTATTCTCATTGTTATCCGATGTTGCAGCAGCTACTCCTGAGCCAACTGCCATCCCCAGTAACTGGCCGCCGCCGCCGCCGCCCAGGCCACCGCCGCCACCAACGCCACCGCCACCGCCACTGAACGCAAATGGTTGTGCTCCTACAAATTGGTCATCAGTCATTTCGAATTCTACATATGGATTCTCTGCTGGATTTGCTTTTTTTCCATTCGATTCAAATGCTATTCTAGTGATTTGTTTTTCATTGAAAAAAACGTTTAAAGGCTGATTGTTTGAATCTACATAATTAGTGTTGAATGGGGCAGTTAATGCTAAGGCAAAATCTTCTTTTGTTTTTGGAATGGCTTGTATTATTTTAACTGTAATATTACCGCTAACCGTATTCCCATTTTCATCCTTAAATATTGTACCTGCCGGAATTTTAATCCTAGCCATATCTGGAACAGTATTATTAGAATCTGTTGTTAAGGTAATAGCTTGTGTGGTGCCGGTAGCTGGAACTGTAAAGGTTGAATCTTTTTTGGCGGCAGCTGGTGGTAAGGTGCTTAAATTTACCAAAGCTATTTCATTATATGTAGGAGAAGTAGAGAACAACTTGTAGGTAAGTGATTTGCTTATATATCCTGGAACCGCAATAGAAAGATTAAAAACTAAGGGTTTACTACCACTTGGTTCAAAACCTTTTCTTATACAAACACCAAACCTTCCTTCAACAATCTTGAAAGTTTTTTTGGCATCTTCATTGTATAAAAAACTTGCCCCATCGCCAGAAATTGTAATGGTTGCATTATCAAATGCCGCAGCAGAATAGCCAGTTTTGGCATCAACTACTTTAAACACATGAGCTGGAGATACAGCATCTGCCTTTACTGTAATGGCAACACCTTCCAATGGGTCACCTAATTTGCAGCCTTGAAAGCTGCTTAGGGTTAAACCCAGCATGGCTGCGGCTCCCAAAATATTGAATAAACTTTTTTTCATGAGAATTATATTATAAATTATTATTTTAAATTATTGGGTAAGCCTAAAGTTAAATCCAAAATTCATTACAGGCCACCAAGTTAAACCACTAAGGTTGTCTTGTAAAACAGCTTCATTAGATGAACTCGGCTCCAACATGCCTGTAGCTTTAAAGGTAACATCCTGTGCGCCGGTATAAAATGAACCTACTTCAAAAGTAAAACCAAAACGAGTTTTAGGAATGGCGCGGCCAAAACCAATACCAATGTATGGGCTGGCTTTTGCTTTTAAACCAAAAGTTAAGGTACCAACTTCTTCAGGTGCTAGCATAATATCACCTTGCTTGGTAGAGTCTTTGGTTATGGCTGTGCCCGAAATGTCGTTTAACAAGATGGCAAACCCACCCGTAATTTTAAATGCATTTCCAAAAGGGTGCCAATCAACCATAAGACCCATGGAGCCAAACTTGGTATCTAAGTCGGCAATAAGTGATGTACCCTCAACATCTACTTCTAGGTTCTCTGCTTTTAAAGGTAAATATCTACCTTCTAACCTAGCCGCCAAAGTACCTTGTTTGTTAAGGGTATGAGCAATTTGCAAACCAACACCATTGGTAGAAAGGTTAAGGCCTAAACCCAGGCCTGGAGGGGTTCCTTTATCAGAAGAAGTAGCGGGTTGTTGCGCCATAGAGGTAAGTGTTAAAAGAGAAAGAACACTACTCAAAAGTAATTTGTGTTTCATAGGTAATTATCTAAATAATTAGTTAAAATGTTTAGGCAAATATTATAGAATAATCTAAATATTACAAATTATTTTTACATTAAGATAATAAATGGCAGGATATTCTATTATTCTGGTTATTTAAAGGACAAAACTTAAAAAAAAGACCCGAAAACAATTGTTTTCGGGTCAAATAGAATACCGTCTAATCTTTCAACCTTAATCGATTGGTTTTACCAGTTTTTTAGCTTTTCAAATTCTGATGGTGTTAATATTTGAGCTGTCTTAAAAGGATTATGTTCCAACTAATCCAAACATTTGTGTCAAAAATAATTCTAACGCTTTTGTTTGTCATACATTTCTTGCCTTACAAGTTCAACTTCCTTGGTTATAGTTTTTAAACTAAGCTCATTTGTCTTGAAAGAACTTAAAAGTTTTGATAGTTTTGATCCAACAACATCTTTCTCTAACTCCTTGGTTAACTTAATTTTTTGCTGCCTAGGTAATTGTTTAACCATTGATAAAATTTGGTCAAATGTGATATCTATCTGTAATTCTGCTTTCATAGAAATTAAAGTTTCTCAAATTTAATTAAAATTTACTATTATTAATTTTTCAGATTTTCTAATTATACTATTAATTAGCAATGCTTCTAGAAAAGAGGTCATTTAACGTTAAAACTTCAAAAAAAAGACCCGAAAACAATTGCTTTCGGGTCAAATGGAATACAAAAAAAATACTTTTGCTTATTTTTTCTTCTTAGCGTCTTTTTCGTCGGCCTTAGCAGCTTCTTGCACCGCACGGGTGGTTTTAACAGAAACTACTGGGTTGTTTGGCGAGTCTAACAAGGTTAATCCTGGTATGCCAGCTAACTCACCTACTTTAATCGATTTTCCAATTTCTAAATTCTCGATATTGATTTCGATAAAATCTGGTAAATCGCTTGGTAAGGCTTTAACGCGTAACTTCTTGGCTTTAACCAATAACTTACCACCCGCACGCACCCCAACAGAATTTCCTACAACCTTAACTGGAATACCAATTTCTACGGTTTTTCCGTCCTGGATTTCTTGAAAATCTGCGTGTAAGATAGATTCGTTTACTGGGTGAAACTGAATGTCTTTTAACATAGCTGAGTAAATTTTACCGTCTATGTCTAACTTAACTTTGTAAGTGTTTGGTGTATACACCAATAGTTTAAAATCTGGCTCATACATAGAGAAATGAACATGGTCATCTCCTCCGTACAACACACAAGGTACTTTACCTTCTACTCTTAAACTTTTTGTGGAAACCTTGCCGAGATCCTCGCGGCGATTTCCAAACATTGCTACTGATTTCATATATTTTATTTTTCGGTTTACTCAAATTTCCCAGACGACTTTGTGTCTGGGTCAATTCCCATCAACTATAGAACATGGCTTATCCCTGACTTTTCTTGATATCAAAAAGACTGGAGATAGATCCGTGCTCGGTAATGTTACGGATAGCTTCTGCAAATAGCTCGGCTACCGACAATACCTTGATTTTAGAACTTTCTTTTCTCAATGGGATGGTATCGGTTACAACCAATTCATCCAAAATACTCTCTTCAATGGTTTCGTAAGCCTTGCCACTTAGCACAGGGTGCGTGCACATGGCTCTTACACTTTTGGCACCCTTATCTTTAATTAACTGTGCAGCTTTGGCAAGAGTATTTCCTGTATCTATGATATCATCTACCATAATTACATCTCTGCCAGTTACATCTCCAATTAAGGTCATAGAGGCAATCTCATTGGCTCTTCTTCTTTCCTTATCTACAATTACCATATCGCAGCCTAATGCCTTGGCATAGGTTCTTGCTCTTGCGCTTGAACCTATATCTGGTGAGGCAATCATAAGGTTATGGTTGTTGATACTCAACTTTTGCATAAAAGGCAAAAAAATCACTGAAGAATCTAAGTGATCTACTGGAATTTCGAAAAAGCCCTGAATCTGCGGCGCATGCAAGTCCATAGTGATTACTCTGCTTGCCCCAACCGAGGTTAAAATATCGGCCACAACTTTTGAACCAATGGATACGCGTGGTTTATCTTTTCTGTCTTGGCGCGCCATGCCAAAATAAGGGATAACAGCAGTAATATAATGAGCAGAAGCGCGTTTTGCGGCATCTATCATCAATAACATTTCCATTAAATTATCGCTATTGGCAAAGGTGCTTTGAACCAAAAATACATCACAGCCGCGCACCGACTCATTAAAATTAGGTTGAAATTCTCCATCACTAAAGCGCGCAATGCTGCAATCGCCAAGTGATAAGCCATAAGATTTTGCAACCTTTTCTGCAAGGTACTTAGAATTGGTACCCGAGAATATTTTTACCTCGTTTTTTAGATTCATAATAGTAAAAAAGCCGCTAAAAATGCGGCTTTCTTAGCTTTTTGTTGACCGACTAGGGCTCGAACCTAGACTCCTCTGAACCAAAATCAGATGTGTTGCCAGTTACACCATCGGTCAATTTGTGGGAGCGCAAAGGTATAGTTTTTTCAAAAAAAGCAAAGGCTTTCTCCATTTTTTTTGAAAATGACTGATACCTGTGCAAAAGTAGCTGATAGTAAGCCTACTTACTGTTGGATATTTGCAGCATGCAGGGTGCTTATTGTGTGGCTTTAATATTTACGCGACAATCTTACAGATACAAGGCTTATGCCTTGCAATATACCCAAGCCTTATTGGCCATGCAAAAAATGGTAGTGGTATTTTCTCCAGATTGGATTGAGCTGCAACAAGAGCTTTTGGTTAAATTTAAGGTACACGCAGATAAAATTAGGTGTTTCCCTTTAAGCGAAATAGAACAAGAAGCAAAATTTCGTTCTATATCTAATTTAAGTTGGCAATATTTATCCTTACGAAGGCAATTGCATCAGGCGGCGCGTTTGGTTCAAGCCAAAATAGACTTGGTATTTTTTGCCCCAGCCGAAGATTGGATAAGGCCCAATTACCCTAAATGGTTGTTGAAGAAAGTTTTTCCATTTAAATTCTCTGTATTGCTTACCAATACCCGTGCCTATGCTTTGGGAGAGTTAAAATTAAATGTTGACCCAAGCAAGCGCGACCAGGACTATTTGTTATCTGCTGATACTTGCGTGGGGGTTTGCACTTTGGATAGGTTCAACACGGAGCCTTTAAGAAGCAGAGTTTATAGAAAAGTTCTGGTTATGCCAGATATTTCTGATTATGACTTGCCCGAGGAAGAATTGAAAATGGGAGTACAGATTAGGAAAATGGCACGCGGCAGAATGATAGTTGGGGCCGTTTTATTGGAAAGAGAAAACCCAGAGAACTTCTTGAAACTAGCTTTGGTTGCTCCTCTTGAGCAGTACTTTTTTGTTTGTATTGGAGATTTTTCTAATAGTTTGTTAAGCAGAACCTGTAAAGATATGATGCATGATTTATTGACCTCGGGTAGGGATAATTTTTACTTTATGTTGGAGGGGGAGAGTGATAGTAAGACCATCAATAGTTTGGTGCAAGTATTTGATATTTGTTATGTAAATGATGGGGATAGCCACTTACCACATCCTATAT
>VEQB01000008.1 GCA_018883485.1 Bacteroidota bacterium | reverse complement strand
GGTTTGGGGTTATCCATTGGTGCCTGCTATATATATACTTTTGGCCACAGCCATTTGTATTAGTTTATTAATTTATAAGCCTAATTATACTTATCCAGGTTTAGGAATAGTGTTGTTAGGTGTGCCTGTTTATTATTGGTTTAAGCCTAAAGGTTAATTTAAATTATCTCCCCACTCGGGTCCGTATACTTCAAGAAATTTATACACTCATTCGCTCACATTTTCTTTGCGTCTTTTATAAACATGTGTGTTATATTCCGCAATGGCTCTTAATAAATAACGGTTTCTTAAGCCCATATTTACACCAAGCTGAGTACCCATTAATGCGCCCCCAACCAAAACAAATTCACCACCGTTTTTATTGGATGATAAGGAAAGCCCTAATCCATAACCAAAGATAAAAGCTCCAGGGTACCCAAAAACTTCCCCAATAATGTTTAAGGTTTGAGCTTTTCTAAGGTTGCTAACTACCTCTGGTAATTCTTCGGCCCTTGCAGCTTCTTTGAGTTTACTGTATTTTAATTTGCCGCCTTCCCTGTTTGTAACCTGCATATTCCAGGGGTATTTAACTATTAAGGTGTCTTGTGAAAATGCTACTGTGCATTTGAATACTCCCCATAGGATGAAAAGGTAAATATTTACTTTTTTTAGGTGTTGCATTATTTTTTATTTTTCTGTTCTATTTTATACGTTTTATAGGCTTCTTTATCTGCCCAAAACCAACGCTTTTGTTTGAGCCAACAATTAGAAGTTGGGAGACTATCAATGGGACAAAAAATGGCATCCTCCCAATATTTAGTGGCGCTAGTATGGATGGTATTCACCTTATCAATGCTGTTTCGAACATCAATTAATTCCAAATTACCACTTTCGTTATTTAGCTTAAAAACATATTTTACATTGTATCTGGCCATTCCTGAAGGTGGAAGTTTCAATCTCATTTCTAATGTATCATTTTTGTATTCATACATTCCCCATAGACCATATTTGATTTTTCCAGAATTATAGCTGGTTTTATTTAAGTAGTCCCTTGTCATAGCTGAATCATAAGGATAAAAATCAAAAGTGCAAATCCCATCAGGGAAAAGAATGAAATTTCTGTAGGATGATTTGTTTGCATTAATTTTAACCTTTATATTGAAAAAGCCATTTGTTGCAGGTAACCCCTTGTTTTTTAGAAGATCGTTTGAGGAGTATTTTGACTTTAAATTGAATTTGTTATCTATAAAATATTCATTTGAACATCCGCAAATGAAAAAAATAGAAATAAAAATTATTGTGAATGATTTAAAATATTTAGTTACCATAAATAGTAAGGGTTATTATAGCCTGAGTAAGAAAATCCTCCTTTTTTAAAATTAGAATAATTTGAAAAGAAATTTGCATGTCCAAATGGCATATAAAAGAACCCATTTCTATGCACCCAATTTTGGGTTCTATCTTGCACCATTTTATGGCTTTATCCTACACTTGTAATGTTATTTCCATTTTTATAACCTAACCAAATTGGGCTGGAGTAGGTTTGACCGTTTACCCATTTACCTAAACGCTCGCCCCTAAAATCATTATTTAAATTTCCACATAAATCCTCACCAAAATCATCTACATCATCGATACCGTCCTCTTGTAAATTATTTCTCAAATTTGTCCCCAATTCCCAATTTCCCCATCCAATCGCTGCGGCATTCGAGCGCCAGCGATCATGGCCGTCTCCCATAAAATCATTTTCAATTCTAAAGCTGAATTTTCCTGATTTAACACCGAGTTGCCCCACCACTTGATTGTTGGGTACACCATCGGGACCTATTTCATCGCCATAATAGGTTCTTCCAAAACTTACTCCATGCCATTCTCCTTCAGCCTTCCTTTTAAAGGCGATTGAAGCGCGCCATGCTGCCATGTTATCATTGCCTCCTAAACCTATCCCAAATGATCTTTTCCCATTATCGTAACCTATGCCAAAACTTCCAGTAGCTCCAAACCCTGCTGTTCCAAATCCTAGGCCAATTCCAATACTCATATTTACATTCCCCATTTGGAATTGTGCAGGAGGTATTACTGAATTAATTGCAGTATTGGCAGCAAACTTTCCTGAAAAAGCCAAGGCAGATTTGGCTGTTAATGCCGTGCCTGCGGAATAGAATCCTATAGTGGCAACTGCAGCTGTAATGCCTCCCGAAATTAATGCCCCTTTTCCCCAATCGCCAGTTGCAAGCCCGTGAGATACATAGCCTACAGCAAAACCAGCAGTAGCAACAATCAAGCCTTCAATCAACTCCCCACTCGGGTCCGTGTACTTCAGCGGATTATTCCAACAATAGCTGTAGCGGTTAAAGCTTTGTGTGTTGTCTGGAGATTGAACATAGTTGTCGGGGCTTAACATGCGGCCTAGAACGTAGTCGTAAAGGCGGCCGTTCATGTTAATAAGCGAGAAATGTGGTAAATGCTTCCCGAATTGCGGGATTGTTCGACTAAGGTTTTTATGCAAAAACCAAGTCTCACGAACATGAAACGTATAGCCTCTTAAGGTAATATCATTTGCACCACCCATGCCAAAGGGATTCATAACTAAGTAATCCCAAGTGTTTGGGTGGCGGTGGCGGCCCCATGCGTTTCCCCTTATTTCCATATTAGCGCTGCCTATATAATAGGTAGTGCTAGCGTAAGCAGAAGTTGGGCTGGCATATTCCATTTTTATGCGTTGCTGATCTACCCCATAACTTATATCTAGGGTTCTATTAGAAGTTGGTGTGTTAAGAACTGTTTGGGTAATTTGGGTTATACTATTAAAATCATTGTAAGTATAACTATGCTCCTCTGCAGAAGTTGATGGTACTCCTTGGTTTAAGGTAAATTGGTGGTCAATTATGGCATGTGGTTTTTTGTAACCTTCTTGCTCAAATTGGCTGGTATATGTAATATTATTTGCTCCCAATTCCTGTATGTCTTTTACTAAACCATCGGGAAAATAAGAAAACTCTTTCTCATGCACAAGTATGCTATTTTTAAAAAGACTCTCTTTTTTAAGTTGGTTTATTTCTCCATGCGCAGAAGGAGGCGTTGGATAGTAGCCAAGCTAAATGTTAAAAATAGAACAAGTCTATTGGCTATATTTGCTAATAAATAATTTTCTAAGTATATTTTTTAGGCGATAATGCTGCAAAAACTAGGTTCCATAAATAAGTTGGCACCCCATCTTTTTGTGAAAGGGATGGTGTTTTTTATATACTTTTTTTTCAATTTAACAGGCCTGCACGCACAAGTGCTAAAAGATATACGGTGGAGTTTAAGTTTAGAGCCCCAACAAGTTTTTATTTATGCCCATGATGAGCAAGTAGACAATTACAAAGGCTCTGGTGGCACTGCTGTTGCCTTTCATATTAACAGGTTGCGCTCCGATCCTAACGCAGTTAATTATGCAGGGTTAAGGTACAATAGTGGTTTTGGTTTTCAATTTGTTGCCTTCGATAGTGTTAGTTTGGGTAATTCCTTAAACCTTTCCTATTTTATAGAACCCTTGTTGGTGGATAAGGAATTTTTTCAATGGCGCATGAAATTTGCCGGAGGGATTAATTTTGCAAGCAAGCCCTATGATAAGGTTAGCAATAACACAAACAAGGCGTATAGCTTACCTATTAATGGGTATTTAGGTTTAGGTACTTCTTTATATTTTAAATTAAGCCAGAAGTCGTGGCTATTTGCAAATGCTACGTATAGTCATTTTTCTAATGGCAATACCAAAAATCCAAACTTGGGATTAAACTTTCCGCATTTAGGTATTGGCTTAGATTATACCTTAACACAAAACCAAAAACCTATTGGCAAAACCTTATTCTACAAAGAAAGATGGCGCTATGATATTGGTTTTTTTGGTACTAATAAATCTTTTCCATTTTATCCAGATGAGCGTTTTTGGGCTTACGGAGTTTTGGGTCAGATCAGTTATAGAAGTGGCAATTTGCATGCATGGACCCTCGGTGCAGAGTTGTTTAAAGACAATAGTATACAAATTGCCATAGACAGCAATGATGAAATAACCAATAAGGATATTAGCACCAATTTAGGAGGTGTATTAATTGGCCATGAATTTTTATTTAACCGTTTTATCTTTTCTCAACAATTGGGCTATTACATTTTTAATGAGCTACCCAAAGAGTCAAATTTTGTTGGCACTTTTTACCACCGCTGGGGGTTTAATTATAAATTAAGCAGGCATGTTATGCTCGGTTTGAACCTAAACGCCAATTTACAAAAAGCCTATTTAATAGATTTAAGACTGGTGTTTAGTGTTTTTAATTAAGTCTAAGCTTATTTGTTTTTATTTAGTAAAGTAATTATTTTCTTTAAAAAGCATGCCCATTAATTTATTGGCTTTTTGCTTATGCTATTGGGTTTGTTGCTTTTTTTACCCAATAACTAGTTGCTTTTAATCCGATTAGATTGGATGATTTCGCTCCAACGGAGCTAATTAAAATGCGAAGCCCCGTAGGGGCGACATCATAATAGATAAAATTTGTAGAATGCCGATGCGAAGCCCCGTAGGGGCGACATCATAATAGATAAAATTTGTAGATTGCCGATGCGAAGCCCCGTAGGGGCGATATCATAATAGATAAAATTTGTAGATTGCCGATGCGAAGCCCCGTAGGGGCGATATAATTGAAATAACAAACCCAAAATGTCAAACACCTATACCCAAATTTATTTACATATTGTATTTTCCGTAAAAGGGCGACAAAACCTTATTCAAAAAGGTTGGAAAGATGAACTGCACAAATACATTTGTGGAATTGTAAACGGAAAAGAACAAAAAGTATATGCTATTGATGGAATGCCAGACCATATTCATATTCTTATTAGTATAAAACCAAACATTGCTATTTCAGATCTAGTTAGAGACATTAAAGCAAATTCATCCAAATGGATAAATGAAAAAGGATATATAATTGGTAAATTTCAATGGCAAGAAGGATTTGGAGCGTTTTCTTACGCTCAATCACAATTGGACACAGTAATTGCATACATAAATAATCAAGAACAACATCATCAAAAGAAATCATTCAAAGATGAATATCTAGAGCTGCTTCAAAAATTTAATATTGAATACGATGAAAAATATCTTTTTGATTGGATTGAATGATATCGCTCCTACGGAGCTAATTTAAATGGGAATCACTGTAGGGGCTTTTTCTATTATGATATCGCTCCTACGGAGCTAATTAAAATACGAAGCCCCATCGGGGCGACATCATAATAGATTAAATTTGTAGATTGCAAATGAGGGAAGCCCCATCGGGGCGACATCATAATAGATAAAATTGTAGATTGCAAATGGAAAAGCCCCGTAGGGGCGATATCATAATAGATTGCAAATGCGAAGCCCCGTAGGGGCGAAATAATTGAAATAACAAAATCTTGGCGGCATCGCCACTCCAAATAAAAATATTATTTAGCCTCATACTTAACACCTGCTTCCACCTTAATAGGTAAGTGGTTTTCTTTGGGTGGTATGGGGCAAGTATAGGCTTGATTGTAGGCGCAGTATGGATTATAGGCTAAGTTAAAATCCAATTCAATTTCTGTTTGTGTGCTTTTTTCTAAATCTAAATAGCGCCCACCGCCATAAGTTTCTTGGCCATTGGTTTCATCTGTAAATGGAAGAATGAGATAGTTTTCGTAGCCTGGTTTTTTATTTTGTTGTTCTAAAATTAGCAACTCATAATCCTTACCCAATAATGTAAAACTCACCTTAGCATATTGTTTATAAGGTTTGCTTTTGTTGTGGGAGTGAGGCAAAGCAAAAACAGTTTCATTATTTAGCAAAGTGAGGCTGCCTTTCACTTTACAGCTTTCTTTTATAGGAAAAAATTTCAATCCTTTCCAAGTATAAAAGCTGGCGCTATCTAAAGGTGTTTCTTCTGGGTTAAAAAATTGCTCATTTAAGGCCATACGATGGGCTGCAATTTTCTCCCTGTATTTAGGGTCTTCTGCAGGTTCACATGAAGCAAGGAAAAAAAGGGTAAAAGTAGCTAGACCAAAAGTTTTGAGCATTTTATTGCACTTTAACTTCTTTTGCATGAATAATTGTTTTACTAATAACATCTTTATGAACCATCGCTATGGCCTCCAAATTGGATGGATTCCAATCTGCACCGCGCTTAAAACGATAGGTTTTAATAAAAACTCTGCCAGGTGTATATGCCGCTTTAAGCTGGTCTCCAAAAAAACCACTAAGCACAGCCCGTAATACATGGTTATGAATATAATCCTCTACGTAAATAGTAACTCCATTTTGGTCCGTACTTTCCTGCACATCTTCTAACTCTCCTTCCAAAATTGCAACAGTTATAAAATTAGAATCTGTTACTGCCTCTGTATAGGTTACGGTAACACGCACCTCCACTTCGTCTCCTACATTTTTAGCGCTTAAATCAATATTTACTGGGGTTGGTTTGGCAATTTCGGCATTCGCATAGGCACTCCATTTTTGATAATCTATATTTGTAGATACCTCCCCATTAAATTTTGTTCTACAAACATTGCCTGATGGTAAACCTTGAGTTAATCCTACCATTTTAAAAATTTCCGCACCTGCTTTTGTTCTAAAATCAAACTTACTTTTATGCTTATCATTTGAGTATTTATCAGAGTCAAAAGGTGTGGTTAAAGAATTATATAAACCTAGTGAATGAATAGTTATAATACTTACTCTACCTGGATTTGCATTCGAAATGTTTTTAGCTTCTGCTTGTGCTTTTGGGCAATTAGGACAACGCACCCCAGTAAATTCTTCAATAACTATTCTACGTAATTGAGGGGTAGGCGCAGCGCCAACATAAGTTGTATCTTCAATTACTGTATCTGGTTCCATATTGATATAGGGTGGAATTTCTTCACAGCTTGCTAATAGAAAACTTGCAATTACACCTATAATGAAATTAAGCTTTTTCATAATATTAAAAATTAGTCGTCATGGTTAATCTTACTCCAGAAAATGCAGGCTCTACCCTACATACACCACCAGCGCAATTTACACCCTCAACCTGTTTAATATAGCCTCCAGTTAAGCGGGTATTCTTTTTGGTATATGCGCCAAATACATTCCAATAGTGTATTAATTCAAAATCTTTGCCAGCAGCAGGTTTATTTCTAGCACCTGGCGATACATTAACCATATCCCCTGCGCTAAAACTCCAGTGTGGCGCCATGTTAAACTCAATTAGGCCATTGGCAAAACTGCCTAAATCCTCTTCTGTTTTTAAATATTGTGCTTCAAAACGTATAGATTTCTTGCCGGTTAATTTATAGGTGGCCTCTCCAAAAATGGTATTGGCCACCACATAAGGAACGCCTGGTTTTGCTTCAAACAATTTTTGATTATAGTTAATCAGTTGATAGCCCAACAATACTTTAAATTTCTTTGTAAACTTATGTTGAATTTCAAAATAATACTCTCTAAAATAGCGGTTACTATCTGCTTCAAAGTTAAAAGGGCTAACGGTGCTTCCCTTAAAATAGCCTTGTGGCGTGGCAATGGAAGAATTAAAATTTAGCTGAGTTTGGTGTTTCTTTAAAAATTTTGGTCGCCAAGTTAAATCTAGTTGCAATCCATTTTCGCCAAATTCTTGGGTAAAGGCATTGTACCTTGCTAATAACCTATACACATTTTGTCTGGTAATGCTCGGTAAATAAGCTATCATACCTAAGTTTTGGTTCTCTAAAGGTGAGGTTCTAAAAGAAAACTTATCTATATATCTGTATTGGCCAGTAATGCCAAATCCTTTGGTTGAGTAGGATAGATTGGTTAGCAAAACTTTACCCTCATGCAATTCCATTAAATTATTATTGGGGTTTATAATTGCCTCTGGAGTTTTAGCAGCATACTCTGCATACCATGTAACATCTTTAAACCTAAGGGTATTGTAAAGATTATACACAAAGGCATTGTACTTAGGATAGAAGCGCTGTTCCAATTCATAATTATTAATGGTACTCGCCATTATATTCATGGTATTTTGGTCTATAGTACGGTTTACCAAACTTGCACCTACCTCGGTACTTAAATTTTCTGTAATTGGAATTAGATGTTCTGCATTAACCCCTTTAATTACCATTGGTCTAAGGTCGAAACGAAATTTTTGCAAACCTGTAAAGGCTTTTACTGTGGTATTTTCTGTGGGTGTATATTTTAAATGCACGCCTTGAACCGCAAAGTCTAAGCCTAGATTTCTATCTTCATAAGACCTAAACACCATGCCAGAGGCAAATTGATCGTAGAAATAGCCGGCCGTTAAACTTACTTTATCAATTTTCTTGTTAACACTCCAAAAGCCAATACCACTTTTGGTGTAAGCCTCTTGTGGGTTTAGTAAAGGGGAGTTGTTAAATAAGTCGAAACGCACCGTAAAGGTGTAGCCAGATTTTTTATAGTTAAGCAATAACCATGCATCTGTAGAAGATAATTCTTTTTCGTACTGGGTGGTAGTAGCACCAATGGCACTATCTCTAACATAAAATTGGTTAGTAGTTTGAAAATTACCAGAAAATTCGCCTTTATCTTCTTTTTTTTCTTCTTGAGCCCAAGCCGAGCCTAGTAACAGAAAATTAAGCAGAAGCAATAAGTAATGTTTTTTCATACAGCCGCGGTCAAGTTTATTTTCCCTTAAATGGAACTTCAATCGCATCACCCCAAAGCTGTTCTATGCCATAGAAACTACGTTTTTCATCCACAAAAACATGGGCAACTACGTTAAAGTAGTCAATCAAAACCCACTCAAGGTTTTCAAAACCTTCGCGGTGAAGCGGATTTTCGTTTAAATTCTTTTTCACAACCTCCTCCAAACTTTTAGCAATAGCCTCCACTTGTTTATCGTTACTGGCAGAGCTAATTACAAAGAAGTCTGCCGAAGCACCTGCAATTTTTCGCATATCTAAAATACGAATGCTCTCTGCTTTTTTCTCGTACATGCCTTGTGCTACGGTTAGTGCCAGCAAAGTGCCTGGGTCCATTTGTTGTACTTCTATTTTCTTAGTAGTTACTTTTTTCACTACTTTTTTTGCAGCCACTTTTTTAGCAGCTGTCTTTTTTGCGGGAACCTTTTTTGCGGGAGCTTTTTTGGGAGCTACTTTTTTTGCGGGAACTTTTTTCGCCGGTGTTTTTGCCATCTGGAATCTACGGGTAAATTTGACGCAAAATAATACTTTTTTTAATTGACACCGCAAAAGCTTCAAATTGGCCAATATTCTTTATTTTTAGAGGAGACTAACTCTACCAGCGATGCCATGCGTTTATGGTTTGAACGCGAGAAAATACCCGAAGGCGCTGTAGTTTACACAGATTATCAAACGGCAGGCCGAGGGCAACAAGCAGCCAAATGGGAATCTGAACCTGGCAAGAATGTGCTGGTAAGTATATTGTTTCAACCCAGTTTTCTGCAAGCCGATGAGCAAGTTTGGCTAAATATCTGCATCTCTCTGTCGGTTCAACAAGCTTTAGCAGAAATTACTAGCCTTCCAGTTTTTATAAAATGGCCCAACGATATTTTTATAAATCACCAAAAGATTGCAGGCATTTTGATAGAGAATGTATTGCAAGGTTCAAGAATAAAATATAGCATTGTGGGCATTGGTATAAACATTAACCAGCAATTACATTTGCACCCGCAAGCCAGCTCGGTAAATTTGTTGTGTAACAAAACCACCGATTTAAACGTAGCAAGAAGTATCTTGTACAAACACTTGGAAAATAATTATAGCTTGTTAAAGCAAAAACAATGGAGCAATTTGTGGGATGCTTATCACAATTGCTTGTATGCAAAGGGCGTTATGGCCAATTTTGAAACAGAGCAAGGAATTTTTGCTGGCGAAATTATGGGCATAGATAAGAAAGGTAGGTTACATTTGTTGGTAGAAGAAGAAGTAAAAAGTTTTGCCAATAAAGAAATTCGTTTAATAGGAATAGTTAATAAATAGCCAATGAAAAACTTAGTAATAGATGCTGGAAATACGAGGATTAAGGTGGCTATGTTTAATGGGGTTGAGCTGCAATCGGTAATGATTTTTAACCCGGCCATGCCTGAAGAATTTATAGCCTGGTATAAAAGTTTTGAGCCGCAGAAAATTTTATTGAGTGATGCGGGAGGAAAGGCTTTGGAAAGAATTGGCGCCTATTTGCCTCCGGTTCCTTTTTTTCAATTGTCTGCGCAACTCAACCTGCCTTTTGAGAATTTGTATACCAGTAAGCAAACCTTGGGTGCAGATAGAATGGCATTGGTAGCTGGGGGTATTCACTTCTTTCCGGGGCAAGAGTTTTTGGTTATAGACGCCGGAACTTGTGTTACTTATGATGTTTTAGGTTCAAACCAAAATTATTTCGGAGGTAACATAACACCCGGTTTGCAAATGCGTTTGCAAGCTATGCATACCTTTACAGGAAAACTTCCACTACTAGATTTTGCGCGCCCTACGGAGGTTTTGGGCACCAATACGCAATCTTGCTTGCTTAGCGGTGCCTATTTTGGCTTGGTAGGCGAAATAGAATATTTTATTTCCCACTATGCCAATCAGAAGTCCAATTTAAAAGTATTATTAACGGGAGGAGATGCCCAAACTTTGGCAAAAAGCCTAAAATCAAGCATATTTGTACACGAGCATTTATTGCTTTACGGATTAAACAAAATATTAAGCATCAATGATTAAAATTTCCTGCAGGGCTAATCTGCTATGGTTTCTGTTACTAGCAACGGCAGGTTTGCAGGCTCAGAACATCTCTAAATCCCCTTATTCCATTGTGGGTTTAGGTGAAATTGTTTATACAGGCAATGCACAAACCTATGCCTTAGGTATGTGTAACCAAGGTATTCGTTCTCCCTACAGCGTTAATTATTTAAACCCTGCCTCTTATTCTGCCTTTGTTACCACCAATATTGAGGCTGGCGGTACTTACAGTGGCGGCAGTTTTAAAGGAGCTGGTACTGGAAATGCAGATATTTCTACAGCGTGGATTGCTTATTTTAACTTCGGTATACCTTTAAATCCTAAAAAGGGTATGGGTATTAGTTTTGGTGCAGCACCATTTAGCAGTGTGGGCTATAATATTCAATCTAAAGTTAGCATTCCGCAAGATACTTTTTCTATTAATGCATTAAATAGCTATGTAGGAAGAGGAGGTTTAAGTAAGTTTTATGCGGGTTATGGAATGCGTTTACACCGCACAGTTTCTGTTGGGGTAAATGGTAATTATGTGTATGGCGAAATTACCAATACAACCAAACTACTTATCCCTTCCCAGTATAAGATGTTTAATACCAATGAAGACAAATCTAGTTTTGTTAATGGATGGATATTTGATTTAGGAACTCAAATTCACGACACCTTTACCAGAATTAAAAAGAATGAAAAGATTTATTACGATTGGACAATTGGTGGAACTTACATGCCTCAAGCCAATTTAAACGCAGAGCAAAATTATTTATTAAGAAGCATGCCTATAGGCTCTTCAACAGGTACTCGTGATACTATTTTATCTGAAGAAGCGGCAAGTGGTTCTATTACTGGTC
This sequence comes from Bacteroidota bacterium, assembly GCA_018883485.1. Taxonomy (GTDB): domain Bacteria; phylum Bacteroidota; class Bacteroidia; order UKL13-3; family UKL13-3; genus B1. Next base: position 6,493 of record VEQB01000008.1, on the reverse strand, counting down.
CAGCATCTTGGAGAGTTGGTTTTAATTTTTCGCGCCAAGAAAAATGGAGTATTTTAGCAGATGTGCGCGGCACCCAATGGACCAATTACCAAGCCTTAGGAGCTAAGGATTCTTTGCGCAATAGCATAGGTGCTAGTTTAGGTTTTTCTTTTATACCAGATGTTAAAGGAAAGAATTTTTTACAACGCATAGAGTATAGAATAGGTGCACGTTACGAGAAAAGTAATTTAGAAATTAATGGAGTAGGAGTAGATGTAAAAGCAATTACAGCGGGCATTGGTTTGCCGCTAGGAAGAACCCGCTCTAAACTTAATTTAGGGGTAGAGCTTATGCAACGAGGTACTACCCAAAATGGCTTGGTTGAGGAAGATTATTTTAGGTTTTATTTAGGGATAACTTTTGCCGACCGTTGGTTCTACAGATATCGTTATGATTAGAATAGTTGCCATTTACGTGTTCATACTTCTGGTATTAGCAGCCTGCGGCACCAAAGATATTGATAAGGTAAAAGTGGCGGCCTCCGGAAAAGAATTGCCCCTAGAAGTGGGTAGTAACATTACCATTAATTATACAGATAGTGGCTTTTTAAAGGCCAAAATATTTGCACCTTTATTAGAGCGATATGCTTCAGAAAATAGGATGGAAACTGAGATGCGACAAGGAATAACTGCCTATTTTTATGAAAGTAATGGGCGTGTTACGTCTTATATCAAGAGCAAGTATGCCATTCGCAATGAGCGCGACCGAATGCTTATTGCACGCAAAGATGTAATTGTAATCAATAATAAAGGGGATACCTTAAGAACTGAAGAATTAATTTGGGACGAGAAAACCGATCGTATTTATTCTGAGAAGTTTGTAAAAATTAGTTCGCCAGATAGAATTATTTTGGGCAGCGGACTAGAATCTAACACTGCATTTTCTAAGTTCAGGGTTTTAAATATCACAGGGATTATCAGCTTAAAAGAGTAATGGAAAAGTGGATACTTAGAAATTGGCTTATACTTTCAATTGCCTCTCTTGTGGTTGGTTTTTGGATAGCTTTCTTCGAAGATTTTGTAGAAGGTAAAGCCTATATGTTTTTTATTCTATTTATCGTTTTTATGTTTGTGTGGCTTCGTAAATCAGGAAAAGTTTAAACGCTTCCTAAACCAAAAGGCCACATTTACGAGTGTAATAAGCGCTGGCACCTCTACCAGTGGTCCAATAACACCGGCAAATGCTTGTCCGCTATTGATACCAAACACACCAATGGCTACCGCTATTGCCAGTTCAAAATTATTTCCTGTTGCTGTAAAGGCTATAGAAGTGCTCTTAGAATAATCTGCTCCAAAATATTTACCCACAAAAAAACTAGTCACAAACATTACCCCAAAGTAAATTACTAAAGGTATGGCTATGCGAACTACATCAAAAGGTATGGCCACAATAAGCTCTCCCTTTAAACTAAACATAAGTACTATGGTAAACAATAAGGCAATTAAGGTTATGGGAGAAATAAACGGCACATATTTTTGTTGGAACCAATCTTCTCCCTTCCAGTAAATGAGGGCATACCTACTTATAATTCCCAGTGCAAATGGTATTCCTAAATATATGCCTACACTTTCTGCAATCTGCTCTATACTAATGTTTACCTCAAAACCTTTGTAGCCAAAATAGGGTGGAAGTATGGTTATAAAAACATAAGCATAAACGCTGTATAAAAGCACTTGAAATATACTGTTCAAAGCAATTAAACCTGCTGCATATTCTCTGCTTCCTTCTGCCAAATCGTTCCACACTACTACCATGGCAATACACCTTGCCAAGCCTATTAAGATTAGGCCAACCATATATTCTGGGTAATCTTGTAAAAAGGTTAATGCCAAGAAGAACATAAGTATAGGACCAATAATCCAGTTTAAAATTAGTGATGCGCCTAATATTTTAGTGTTTTTAAACACTTCGCCCATTTGCTCGTATTTCACTTTTGCCAAGGGTGGATACATCATTAATATTAATCCAATAGCCAAAGGAATATTGGTAGTACCACTAGAAAAGTAATTGATAAAATTAGCACTCGATGGTACAAAATATCCTATTCCAACGCCTAGTGCCATGGCAATAAAAATCCATAAGGTAAGAAAGCGGTCTAAGAAACTTAGCTTTTTTCTTTCTGCAACAGGTGCGCAATTATTTGCCGACATTATATTTTTATTTTAGAGAAAACATACAAACATTCTAAGGCTATTTGGTTGCTGCGTTCGGCATATTTTTCACTTCGTAATGGGCTATTGTCATAGGCTTTTGGGTCGTTGTAGGTTGAACCAATGCGTATTTCACAGCCACTTACAAAGGGGCAGTTTTCGTCTGCATCGGAGCAAGTCATAATAGCGGCAAAATTTTCTTTGGGATTGGCTTCGTCGTTAAATTTTTTTGAGAAGCAAATACTAAAATCATTTTTACCAGAATATACATGATATACAGGATTTGTAGTTGTGTTGGTAGGTTCAACCTTAAACCCAGCAGTTGTTAGCGCTTCAATTGCATTGGGGTTAAAGGCAGTTGCTTCTGTGCCACCAGAATAGGTAAAAACATTTTCTACGCCATAATAGGTGGCTGCAACCTTAGCCCATACTTGGCCTAAATGACTCCTACGAGAGTTATGTGTGCAAATGTAGTTTAGGTGAATGGGGCTTTGGTTGTCTAATTTATTCTGAATGTAAGCCGATAATTTTTCGAGCAATAATTTTCTTTCTGCGCTAATCTCTTGAAAATTTTGGATTAGCGTTTCGCATCTTTTCTGAATAGGTTCAAACATATTTTTTATATTTAACTAGCAGCAACCACCACCAGGTGTGCATGTATTTTGAGCAACTAAGTCTGCCATTTTAACCTTTATTTTTTCTGGCGGAATACCGCAACTATCACTGGCTAAACAAGCAGTTTGTTTTGCTACCAAAACAAAGTTATAGCCATTAAATGATAAGCCATATTTGCCAATGGTATCAGCTTGGTATTCTACCTCAATTTCTAAGTCTTCCATACCTAGTTTTTCTTCGGATAGCTTTATAATATTTAACAATTTTGTAGCCTTCAAGCGATGGTCGTAATCGTTTGCATTCCATAATTGAAAGTTGGCAACCTTTTCATTTCTTATGGTTCCACCGCAATCTATAAAATGCTTGCTAACCACTCCTACTTCGGTAACGTGGAAATGTTCTGGCACTAGCGTTCCATTCTCTAATTCAAAATTAACAGCTGAGGCATTGCTAAGCGTGTTTTTTAGTTCTGATAATTTCATTTTTTATATATTATTTGGTTCAACAACAAGTGCTTTTTTTCTTATCTAATTTGAGCGAGATGGCCTCAAAATATGCTTTAAATTTTGCTATGGTATTTTCGTTTATGCAATAGCATATAGCATTGCCTTCTATATTACCTTTAATAAGGCCTGCATTTTTTAATTCTTTTAAGTGTTGCGAAACTGTAGGTTGCGCCAAGGGTAACTCGTTAACAATATCGCCACAAATGCAAGCTTCTACCTTTAATAAATATTCCATTATAGCAACTCTAGCTGGGTGTCCTAAAGCCTTAGCCAAAATCGCTAACTCGTTTTGCTCTTCTGTAAAATGTTCTGTTTTGGTAACTCCCATTTCCTATATAATTATATTGCAATATTACGATATAGTTTTTTAGTTACCAAGTTAAATCAAAATCTTGGTTCAATTTATTTATGCGTTCAAACCTTTCCTGATTATATTTGAACAAAAAAAGAGATGAACATAGCAATTGCTTGCGACCATGCAGGATACGAATACAAAGAAGCCATAAAGTTGCAATTAGCAGCTTTGGGTCATGAAGTGAAAGACTTTGGCACCCATAGTTTAGATTCTATGGATTACCCAGATACCACGCACCCAGCGGCTAATGCTGTAGAGACCAAGGCTTGCGAGTTAGGTATTTTAATTTGTGGCAGTGCAAATGGGGTTGCCATGACCGCCAACAAGCATCAAGGAATTAGGGCGGCCATTTGTTGGGAAGCTGAACTAAGTAAACTTGCCAGAACCCATAATGATGCCAATATGGTATGCTTGCCAGCACGTTTTATTTCTTTGGAACTAGCCCAAGAAATTGTTGCCTTATTTATTAGTACCCCTTTCGAAGGTGGTCGCCACGCAAATAGAGTTGCCAAGATTGCCTGCTAATAACTTAATAGCTTTAAAAGAAGAATTGGCGTTGGGCAATCGGAAGGCTCTTGCAAGGCTTATTAGTTTACTCGAAAACAACCAAGCCGATGCCATAGCTTTATTGCAAGAATTAACCTTTTCTGAAGTAGCCATTGTGGGAATTACTGGTCCGCCCGGGGCAGGCAAAAGTACCCTTATAAATGCGTTATGTTCTTATTGGTTGAACCAAGGAGAAAAAGTAGGGATTGTGGCAGTTGACCCAAGTTCTCCATTTAATAGGGGAGCCATAATGGGAGATAGGTTACGCATGAGCGAACACTTTTTGCATCCCAACTTATTTATTAGAAGTATGGCCAGTAGAGGAAATTTAGGTGGCTTATCTCCTCGTATTTTTGAAGTTTGCGATTTATACAGAGCCGCAGGATTTGATAGGGTAATTATAGAAACAGTTGGCGTTGGCCAAAGTGAAGTAGAAATTGCGGCCCTTGCAGATACTACTGTTTTGGTGTTGGTGCCAGAAGCTGGAGATGACATACAAACCATTAAAAGTGGGATAATGGAGATAGGTGAAATTTTTGTGCTTAATAAAAGTGATAGAGCCGGTGCCGATACTTTTTATAAGAATTTAAAACTATTGGCGCATACACATGCCGATGCAGCATGGGAATCGCCTGTTATAAAAACAGTGGCGCATAAACAAGAAGGTATTGCCGAATTAGCGCTAGCCATTGATGCGCATAAAAAAGTACCTGTTAATGCTAAGCGAAAGCTAAACTTATTGGCGCAAAGAGCGCTTTTACTTATAGCCACTGCCCGCACTAAAGATATTCAATTGGAGGTGCTCGAATCTGAAATAGAGTTGGCCATGCGTGAGCCAGATTTTAACCTTTATAAGTTAATTGCTAAGTACCTTTCCTAATATTAATTAAGCATGAAAATAAGTGGATTCTCTTATGTAAGAAACGGTTTAACTTACCAGTATCCTTTTCTTCAAGCTATACAATCTATTCTTCCTGTCTGTGATGAATTTGTAATTGCAGTTGGCGATTCAACAGATGGAACGCGCGAAGCAATTGAAGCTTTGGGCAGCCCTAAGATTAAAATCATTGATACTATTTGGGATGAGAATTTGCGTAAAAGCGGTAAAATATTTGGGCAACAAGCCAATATAGCTTTACGCGAAACAACAGGAGATTGGGCATTTCATATACAAGCAGATGAGTGTATTCATGAAAACGATTTGAATAAAATTTATGAATTTATTGCTAAAGCCGATAAAGATGAAAGGATAGAAGGCTTGTTGTTTAACTTCCTTAATTTTTTTGGCAGCTACAAATACCTTAATGCCTCTAGGTACCAACACACCAGAGAAATTAGGGTGATTAGAAATCAACGAAATATTTATTCTTACAAAGATTCGCAAGGCTTTAGAAGGTATCCTTCTTTTGATGCTTATCTGCAAGAACATAAGGGTTATAAGCTTAAGGTACTAGATACTAACTTACCAGTCTTTCATTATAATTATGTAAGAAGGCCAGATAATATGAGTAAAAAAGCAGAATTTTTTGAGAAGTTTTGGCATAACGATCAATATCTGGAAAAGAAGTACAATGCGGTTAAAACATTTGATTATTATAATAGTATAGACCGTGTAAAGTTTTTTCCAGGTACCCATCCCGCTTTAATGCAAAGTGAATTAGATGCCGAAGATTGGGAGTTTGATCCTATGAAAATAACCAAGTTAATTCCCTTAAAAGATAAAATAATCTATTCCATAGAAGACTTCTTGCAGTATCGTTTTGGCGATTATAAAAACTATGTTAAGGTAAGATAGTTATATATTAAAGCAGAAGTTATGAAGATTGGAATTATTTCGGGAAGTGCCAGATTAAATAACAATACCTTAAGAGTAGCAAGGGCAATAGAAAAAGTATACGCGCCAGCCCATACTGTAAGTATTATAGATTTTATGGCCTATGATATTCCATTGATAGCGCAAGGCGGTTTGAACCTAAGTGCCTTAAGCAACTTTCAACAAAGATTGATTCAAACCATGGAAGAAGCGCAAATATTGATTATCATTTCACCGGAGTATAATTGGAGCACAACACCAGAGATTTTAAATATGCTGCACTTACTGCCTAGTAGTTCTTCTTCTAATTTATTTAACAATAAAGTTTTTGCACTTGTAGGAGTTTCAACTGGTAGAGGAGGCAAAACACCAGCCATTCATTTAATGCAAATTCTAAATAAACTCATCAGTTTTGGTGATTAAATCTTCTTTGGTAATACGTTTTAATTCTAAAGCGCGTTTTAAAATC
>VEQB01000245.1 GCA_018883485.1 Bacteroidota bacterium | reverse complement strand
GCTATGCATAGGCCATGCCCAATTTAAAAAATAAGGTATAACCATACCATAGGTTTCTATGGTGTGTCTGCCTCCAATTACTTCGTGGTGAACCAAGTCTTCACGCTCCACAAAACCTACTTGCTTAAGTTCACCAACCAAATCTAACATATCATCTATGCTATCAATTACCCCATTGTTATTTCTATCATCCTTCTCATCTAAGGTGCCACATTGGAGCCATATTTTAAGTGCTGGCTTGGTTTTAGTTTTCCTTACAATGGCATGCATAATTCTATCTTTATCTGTATAGCCATCTTTTAAATCTTTGGTTCGCCACCAAAAAGAAGCACTACAGGCCATTACTTTTGAAAATACCTGAGGGTTATGCCAAGCTATATCAAAGGCAGATAAACCACCTAAACTAAAGCCAGCAATGGCCTGCTCTGTAAAACTTTTTAAACCTGTATGTGCTAAAATAAAAGGAATACATTCGTGTATCACAAAATGGGTATAGGCTTTTGCTTTACTACCTCTTTTTTTATAATCTAAGTCCGAAGCCACACCATAAGTTTGCATTCTATCTACCGCATGAATGGCCACCACCACTGCGTTTTTAGCAACATTATATTTATAAACATCACTTAAAATTCGGTCTAATTCTAGGGCAGTAGCATCCTGTCCATCATTGAGTAACAACAATGGATACTCTTTATTAACCCCAAAAGCAGGTGGATAAAAAATTTCCAATGTAAACTTTTCGCTCAGGTGAGCCGATTTAAACACCAATGTTTCGCTTGTAACCTTAAACATATTTGGTACAAGTTTAAGACAAGGTTTTGGGTTTAACCATCAGAGATTATGAACATGCTTTGGTAAATAATTTTTTTATGGTAACTTGTCATCAAATATTTGAGTATGAAAGAGGCCTTGATTAAATTTTATTCCCCTGCCCTCAATTTAGAAATTCAAACCCTTGTAATTGGTCATGCTGGTTTACCCTTTGTTATTTTTCCAACTTCTATGGGTAAGCACAATGAAAACAGAGATTTTAAACTTATTGAAGCTGCTGCTTGGTTTATTGACAATGGTTTTGTGAAAATATATTGTCCGGATGGCATTGATGAAATAAGTTGGTATAACAGCTCGGTTCACCCCTCTGCGCGTGCATACAACCATGTGTGTTATGATAGGATGTTGCACGAAGAATTGGTACCAGAAATTAAGCAGGATTCTGGGTTTAGTAAAATTGGAGTAGCGGGTTGCAGTTTTGGAGGCTACCATGCCGCTAACTATGCGTTTAAACATCCAGAAGATGTGAGTCATTTATATGCCATGGGTGCAGCCTTTGATATAAGAAAACGTGTAGAGGGTTATTATGACGACAATGTTTATTTTAACAATCCAGTAGATTTTTTGCCCCATGCAAGCAACCCCTATTTATGGGAAATGAAAATAGCTTTAGGCACTGCAGAGGGAGATTTTTGCAAAGATGCCACTATTGATATGAGTCAGATTTTAAGCGCAAAAGGAATAGAACATTGGTTAGACGTACGCCCATCAGGCGGGCACGATTGGCCTATTTGGCGCGAAATGTTTCCAACTTACCTTGCCCAACGATAACACAAGTAAAACAAAACTATAATGAAAAAAATTGGAATATTATTTGGAATGGAAAACTCATTCCCACAAGCCTTTGTAGATGAGATAAACAACAGAGGAGAAAAAGATATTGTAGCGGAGTTCATTAAAATTGACAAGCTCTCTCAGGCCTCAGATTCTGGCTATGCAGTTATCTTTGATAGAATTAGTCATGATGTACCTTTTTACCGCGCTTACTTAAAAAATGCAGCTCTCATGGGAACTACCATTGTAAACAATCCGTTTTGGTGGAGTGCAGATGAGAAGTTTTTTAACAATTGCCTTGCTGTTAAACTGGGCGTGCCTGTTCCTAAAACCTATTTGCTACCAAGTAATGAAAGGCCTACAGATACAGGCGAAAACAGTTTTAGAAATATGGTAATGCCCTTAGATTGGGAAACCATGTTTGCAGAAATTGGCTTTCCTGCTTATATGAAGCCACATGCTGGCGGTGGTTGGAAAAGTGTTTATAGAGTAACTAGTCCTGAAGATTTTTATGAAAAGCATAGAGAGACTGGGCAATTGGTGATGTTGCTGCAAGAGGAGATAAAGTATGAAGAATACTATCGTGTATATTGCATTGGCGGAAAATATGTGCGCATCATGCCTTATGCACCGCACCATGAGCCACACCTGCGTTACCAAGTAGATACACCACCTTCAAGTGAAGCTATGTTAAACCTAATAGAAGCATATACATTAACACTTTGCAGAGGATTAGGATATGATTTTAACACGGTTGAATTTGCTGTAAGAGATGGCGTTCCTTATGCGATAGATTTTTGCAACCCTGCGCCAGATGCAGATAGAAAAGCTGTAGGAGAAGAAAACTTTAATTGGGTTGTAAAAACCACCGCCACTTATGCCATAGAAAAAGCTAAAAGCCAAGTGGCAGGAAAAGATAATTTAACTTGGGGAAATTATATTAGAGGAGCTGTAGCTGAAGCAGGAAATAATAGTGCGACAAGATCTTCTGTAAAATCTGCTAAACCAACTGCGCAAAAGGCAGCTCCTAAAAAAGCAGCAGCAAAAAAGGCCACCAAAGCAAAATCAAAATAGATAACATAAATTTTTAGTGCATGAACCCAACTCAATTTACAATTGGTATAGAGGAAGAATACATGGTAATTAACCCTGAAACAAGGGAACTAGCGCCGCATGATCAAAAAATTGTTGCAGCTGCAGAAAAGATTTTACCAGAAGATCAGGTTAAGGCAGAAATGCACCAAGCAGTAGTTGAAGCTGGCACAGGCATTTGCAAAAACACCACCGAAGCACGCAAAGATTTAGCCAACTTAAGAACCACCATTAATAGGGTAGCTGGAGATTTAGGCTTCAAAATTGGTGCAAGTGGTACGCATCCTTTTAGCAATTGGACAACACAACTCATTACAGATAATCCGCGTTACCATCAAATTGTAAAAGAGATGCAAGAAGCAGCGCGCTCAAATCTTATTTTTGGCTTACATGTGCACGTAGGCATGCCCAATAAACAAATGGCTATTCACATTGCTAATTCTATGCGCTACTTTCTACCGCATGTGTATGCTTTATCTACTAACTCTCCATTTTGGGAAGGAAGAGACACTGGCTTTAAAAGTTTTAGAACTAAGGTATTTGATAAGTTTCCAAGAACGGGTATCCCAGATTATTTTGAATCGTGGGAAGAGTATGATAACTACGTTAAACTATTGGTTAAAACAGGTTGTATAGACAATGCCAAAAAGATTTGGTGGGACTTACGCGTGCACCCAGTTTTTGATACTGTAGAATTTAGGATTTGTGATATACCCTTGAAGCTAGATGAAACCCTAGCAATTACCGCAGTTTTCCAAGCCTTATGCGCCAAGCTTTGCAAATTGAAGCAACAAAACTTAGAGTTTATTCATTACAGAAGGGCCTTAATTGCCGAAAACAAATGGCGCGCTTCACGTTACGGATTAGAAGGTACACTCATAGATTTTGGTAAACAATCGGAAGTTCCAACTAAAGAATTGATAGCAGAACTATTAGATTTTATTGACGATGTAGTGGATGATTTGGGTTCGAGAGACGATATTAACTACATTACAAAAATGATGGAGCAAGGAACCGGAGCCGATAGACAGTTAAAAGTTTTTTACGAAAATAAAAATATGGTAGAGCTGGTAGATTTTATTACAGACTCCACTATGCAAGGATTTTAAGATGTTAAAAGTAGCTATTATAGACATGTATAAAGGCGCGTCCAATCAAGGCATGCGCAATATTCATGAGATTTTAGAAGGGTATGCTAAGGAACATAACATTAGCATTATAAAAAACGTTTATGATATTAGAGGAAAAGGCGAGGTGCCAGATCTCAACTATGATGTTTATATTAGTAGTGGAGGACCAGGAAGCCCAATTGCCATTGAAGGTTGGGAGGAGGATTGGTTAAAATTAATCCATTCTATTATACTCCATAATGAGAACTTCGCCCTTAAGAAATATGTATTTCTAATATGCCATAGTTTTCAGTTGATGTGTTACCATTTTAAACTAGCAACGGTGAGCCTAAGGCAAAGTGAAAGCTTTGGTATTTTCCCCATGCATCCTACCC
>VEQB01000244.1 GCA_018883485.1 Bacteroidota bacterium | reverse complement strand
CTATAAAGGGTGCATGCTTTTTAAGAAAATCAGCATCTTTGGTTTCAGAGATATTACCCGATTTATTAATTTTAGAGGAAATTTTCTCGAAAATTTCTGCGATTGCATTACTTCCATTTGCCCTTTGCCTAAAGATAAAAGTTTCGCCAGGTTCTGGATCAAACTTGATTGTACCTACCCCAGCGCCATCTTGACCCCGGTTGTGTTGTTTCTCCATTAGGAGATACAATTTTTTTAATCCGTAAAGCGCAGAACCGTATTTCTCTTCATAGTAGCTTAACGGTTTCAGGAGGCGTACCAGCGCAATACCGCACTCATGTTTAATTGGATCACTCATAAATTGACTGCAAAGATAGGCTTAATTGTTTAATATTGAAGGATGGAAAACCCTATGCAAAAGATTGAGAAAGCGGCAGACTTTCTTAGCAAAAATGGATATATTGGCGCTAAAATAGGTATTGTATTGGGCACAGGGCTTGGAAACCTTGCCACCCATATCTTGGTAGAAAAAGAAATTTCTTACGCAGATATTCCTTATTTCCCCTTATCAACAGTAGAATCCCATTCTGGTAAATTGTTGCTTGGCTCCGTTAGTGGCAAAAGGGTAATTGTAATGAAAGGGCGTTTCCATTTTTATGAAGGCTACAACATGGAGCAAATTGTTTTACCTATAAGGGTTATGAAACTTTTAGGAATAGAAACCTTATTTTTATCTAACGCAGCAGGCTGTTTGAACCTAGGCTGGAAAAAAGGAGATTTAATGCTGTTAGAAGATCATATAAACTTATTACCTTCAAACCCTCTATTGGGTAAAAATATGAATGAACTAGGGCCAAGATTTCCAGATATGAGTGCCCCCTATAACCCAACCTACAATGCATTAATGCTAGATATTGCAAAGGAATTAGGAATTGGCTTAAGAGTTGGTGTGTATGCAGCAATGACAGGCCCCATGCTAGAGACGAGGGCCGAATACAGGTTTTTGCAACGTATAGGGGCTGATGCTATTGGTATGAGCACTATCCCAGAAGTGATAGCTGCAGTGCACATGGGCATAAAATGTTGTGCTATTTCTGTGCTTACAGATGAATGTAATCCAGATCATTTAGCCCCTGCAAAATTGGAAGATATTTTGGCGGTTGCTGCTAATTCAGAAATTGATTTAAGCGAATTGGTGCTTACTTGGCTCAAAAAGTTATAAATTAAGATTCTTTATTTAAGAAAAGTGTTTGGGTTGGATAGGCAAAAGAACAGCCAAATTCTGTTACAATTTCCATGATACGCACATTTATTTTCTCTTTAACCTCTACCATTTTTTCGTACTCATTAGAGTTCACATAATAAATTACCAAAATAGATAAAGAGCTGCTGTCAAAATCTGCAAACCTAACGGTCATCTCTTCAGCTGTAGAAGGATTTTGAGCACTTATAGCCTTCTTAATTTCCTCTATAATTTGTAAAATATTTTGTGGCGTACTTTGGTAAGTTAAACCTATATTAAACCTAACCCTTCGCTGGTTACTTTGCGAAATATTATTGAGATTAGAGTCTATTATTTTCTTGTTTGGAACAATGAGTAATGACTTATCAAATGTTCTAATTCTTGTGGTTCTAAAACCGATTTTTTCTACCACCCCTCTGATATCTCCGAGCTCTACAATTTCGCCCACTTTAAAAGGCTTATCTAAATAAATAATAAAAGAGGCAATTAAATTGGCTAAAGTATCTTGAGCCGCTAAGGCAATGGCTAATCCACCAATACCTAAACTGGTAACCACAGCAGTTATATTTACTTCAAAAGCCTTTGCTAATATGGTAAAGAAGGCTCCAATATAAACAATAACTTGGGCAAATCTTTTAATAAATGTGGCTAAATCTGGGCTTACTGTAGCTTCTTCTTGGTGATGAATTACGTATTCCCAAAATTCTACTCCTTTTAAAAAAAGGTTAGAGAATGCAAAAATTAACAAAATGGTATACAAGGCATTGATAATCCACTTTACGCCAAACTCGCTTACCACTGCCATATTCCAACTATCGGGAAAACGGAGGTGTTGAAAGGCAAGGTATAATGCGATTAAATTAATAAGTTGCACAAAAGGTTTGTGCAACATTTCGGTGAAAACGCTATGAAACCTTCTATCTGAAAACCTCTTGAAAAATCGAAAAGAACCTTTTGAAAGTAATTTAGCCAACAAATGGTTAAACAAGAGGGTAAATAATAAAATACCTCCGCATACTATCCAATTGCGTAGGCTATTTCCTAAAAACATTTCATTTAAAACTTGCCAATCCATAAGCTGCTATTTTTGCGTAATTAAACCAAACTAATCAAGGCCATTTCGAGTCCCTTTTTAAGAAGCCCCTTATGCTTAGGGTTAAACTGATGTAAGCGCATCATGGCTTGCCAAATGGTTTTAGAAGTATCTTTAAAAATGGCCTCATCACTTAAATCCACCACTTCGTTATGCATGCAATAGGCAAATACTCTGGCCATGCCGCAGTTTGCAATATAATCTGGAATAATAGCCACATGGTCGTCGGTATAATTTGCTATTGGCCCCAAGAAAATTTCTTGGTCGGCAAAAGGCACATTGGCGCCGCAAGAAATTACTTCCAAATCATTGTCTATCATTTTATCTATCTGCTCTTTGGTAACCAACCTAGATGCAGCAGCAGGTATAAATATTTCTGCACCTACTTCCCAAATTTTCTCACCAATTTCTTCATAGCTCATCATATCTGGGTGAACCAAGGTGTTGCCTTGTTTAGCCAAGAACAAATCTTTAATTTCTTCTTTGCTAAAACCAGTTGGCTTAAGTAAGCCACCATTTCTGTCTATAATACCCACTATCATTACTCCATAAAGGCTTAAATAGTAGGCAGCAGCAGCGCCTACATTACCCCAACCTTGAATAATAGCACGCTTATAATTTACATTTCCACCCCAGATACTATAATAATGGCGAACTGCTTCTGCCACCCCAAAACCAGTAACCATATCTGCAACCAATAGGTTTCTATCTAATTCGGGAACAAATCTTGTGTCTTCAATCACTTTAGAAACGCCTACTTTCAAATTGTTTATTCTAGCCTCTTTACTGCTAGGTTCGGCCATATAAAAACCATTTACTACGCCTTCTTGCGGATGCATTAAACCATTCTTTTCTGTAATAGGAATTACCTCATGTATTTCGTCTACATTTAAATCTCCACCTGTGCCATAATACGCTTTCAAAATAGGATGAACCGCCTTATACCAGCGCTCTAATACTCCTTTTTTCCTAGGATCTGCTGGGTCGAAATTAATACCCGATTTTGCCCCACCAATAGCAGGACCAGCAACTGTAAATTTTATCTCCATGGTTTTTGCCAAGGAGGTAACTTCATGTTTATTTAATCCTTTACGCATGCGCGTTCCACCGCCAGCAGCTCCACCGCGAAGCGAGTTGATTACAATCCATCCTTCAGCTTCGGTTTCGCTATCTTTCCATTCAAAAACAATCTCAGGTTGTTTTTCCTCATACTTCTTAATGAGTTTTTGTAATTGCATTTCTTTTCTTATTAAATAAGTAAACTAAAATTTCCATATAAAGCGCCCGCCACATGGTTTTGCCTCGAACCGGTAACGCTTTTTAAAACATTGATTTCATTTCGAACTCTAAGCACCCCTAAAAAGGCAAAAATAAGCGCCTCCTTATAATTAACTAAATTAGGTTCGGGTAATACTATATTAGCTGTTGTATATTTCTTAAGGTTATTTATAAGGGTAGTATTAAATGCCCCGCCACCAGTAACTAAAATATTCTTTAACTCTGCATCATTTGCAACCTTAGCAATTTGCCTTGCGATATGCTCACTTAAGGTGGCCATTTTTTCTGCCTCAGAAATATCTTGATACATTTTAACTATTGGCCAAAATTCTTCATTAATCCATTCTCTGCCTAAAGATTTTGAACCCTGATAACTATAGTAAGGTAATTCATTTAGCTCTGCTAATAATTCTACATCCACTGATGCACTTGCTGCAATTTCACCATCTTTATCATAAGCAAGGCTAAGTTTTCTATGAATAAGATCATCAAGCGGCGCATTTCCCATACCAACATCAAATGATATTATCTCATCTCCTGATATAAAGGTTATGTTGCTTACTCCCCCAATATTCAAAATTGCAGTTGGACTCGATATGCCATTTCGTTTTAACAACAACTTATGAAACATAGGGATCAGC
>VEQB01000243.1 GCA_018883485.1 Bacteroidota bacterium | reverse complement strand
CGTAACACATCTCAATAATTATTTAAAATGTCCTTTGTCTTTTTATTTTAATAATTTCATTAGGGTACCGGCGCCTAAAAGTGCTAGTATGACATTTGGCTCTGCCGTTCACTTTGCACTTGAGCAACAGTTTAAAAAAATGAGTAGCACAGAAACCAAAGAGTTTCCTGGTGAAGAACAAATGGTGAAAGATTTTAAATGGTATATGAAACGAAACCAAGATAGTTTTACAGAAACAGAATTTAAAAGAAGGCTAGAATATGGGGAAACTATTTTACCAAAATATTTTAATCAATATGCACCAGGTTGGAATAAAATTACAAGCGTAGAAAAGCCTTATAGAAATGTGGTTGTAAAAGGAATTCCACTTAATGGAAAATTGGATAAACTAGAATTTGAAGGTAATCATGTGAATGTTGTTGACTATAAAACAGGTTCATTTAAAAATGCAAAAAATAAGTTTAAACGCCCAAATGAGGAAGCAGTAAATAAAGCCAAAGAACTTGGTAAAGAGCCAAGCTTTGAGGATTTACATGGAGGCGATTATTGGCGTCAGGCAGTATTTTACAAACTTTTGATTGATTATGATACCCAGAAAAAATGGGATATGAGAAGCAGTGAATTTGATTTTGTCGAACCCCAAATAAGTGCAGGAGATAAAGGAATCAATGTTTACAATTTTCATAAAGAAAAAGTAAATATCACACCCGAAGACTTAGAAATTGTTTCCAATCAAATTGTATTTGCTTTCACACAAATTCAGCAAAAACAATTCGACAAAGGATGCAATAGCCCCGATTGCCATTGGTGCAATTTTGTGAAAGACTATTACATTAGCAATACCTCAGAAACAACAATCCCAATGGCTTTTGAGGAAGAATACTAAGCTAAAAATTCGTCGAAATCTCTTTGTAATTCTAAGTACAAATCATAGAATCTGACCATTTCTTCTCTTAAGCTAACGTGGGTTAAAAGCAATAAATGAGAGGGTTGATCCATGCGTTCTAAATGATTTTCATGTTGCTTAATTTCATGTCTCAGTTCATCAACTACTTCCCTTTGCTTAATTAACCGATTTTGAAAAGACTCTACTTGAGCCAACATTTTTGTGTGCGCCAGTTGACCCAAACTCAAGGCTAATCTGGTTTCCAAATCCACTAACTGCACCTTTGATTGTGCTAATACTTTGAGCCAACTAAGGTGTTCTGTGTACAATAAATTTTGGGCAGAACTACTATTCATAGAATTTAGATTAAAAAACTAAGATATAAACTTTATAATTAACTCACTACTTGTCATTTAACTTTCTTTTCTATAAATTGTAATTTTTGATTTTCTGCAATCCTTATTTTTGCCCACTAAATAAAGAAAATTATGGAGTTTAGATTAGAACATGATACGATGGGCGAGGTGAAAGTACCTGCTGAAAAATATTGGGGTGCACAAACAGAGCGCTCGAGAAATAATTTTAAAATAGGGCCAGAGGCCAGCATGCCTAAAGAAATTATTTATGCCTTTGCTTATTTAAAAAAGGCTGCAGCCCATGCCAACAAGGATTTAGGCGTTTTAAGTGCAGACAAATGTGAATTAATCTCCAAAGTTTGCGACGAAATTTTAACTGGCGCCTTAGATGCAGAGTTTCCCTTGGTTATTTGGCAAACAGGCTCTGGAACGCAAAGCAATATGAATGTAAACGAGGTGGTTGCCTACAGAGCGCATGTATTAAGCGGTGGCAAACTTAGCGATGAGAAAAAAGTGTTACACCCAAATGATGATGTAAACAAATCGCAAAGCAGTAACGACACCTACCCTACTGCCATGCATATTGCCACTTACAAATTGGTAATAGAAAATACCATCGCAGGTATTGAAAAACTGAGAAATACCTTAACTGCCAAAGCAGAAGAATTTAAGCATATAGTTAAAACTGGAAGAACCCATTTTATGGATGCTACGCCCTTAACTTTGGGTCAAGAATTTGGAGGCTATGCACAACAATTAGACAATGGTTTACGTGCCTTAAAGAATTCTTTGGTAATGATTGCCGAGCTGGCCTTAGGAGGAACAGCAGTTGGTACGGGCTTAAATGCCCCAAAAGGTTATGATGTATTAGTTGCTAAGAAAATAGCAGAATTTACAGGGCTACCTTTTGTAACTGCTCCTAATAAATTTGAAGCCTTAGCCGCGCACGATGCGATGGTTGAAATGAGTGGTTCTCTAAAGCGTGTCGCAGTAAGCTTAATGAAAATTGCCAATGATATTCGCATGCTTTCATCTGGTCCAAGAAGTGGAATTGGAGAAATTGTTATTCCAGATAATGAACCAGGATCCTCAATCATGCCGGGTAAAGTAAACCCTACCCAACCAGAAGCCATGACCATGGTAGCTGCGCAAGTTATGGGGAATGATGTAGCAGTAAGTATTGGAGGAAGTAATGGGCATTTTGAACTGAATGTTTTTAAACCACTTATTGCAGCTAATGTATTACAAAGTGCTAGATTAATTGGAGATGCATGCGTATCCTTTAATGATAATTGTGCAGCAGGAATAGAAGCAAATATGGCTATTATTAACAGGCATTTAGAGAACTCGCTTATGCTAGTAACTGCATTAAACCCTCATATTGGTTATGAAAATGCAGCTAAAATTGCGAAAAAAGCTCATAAAGAAAATAAAACATTGCGCGAGGCCGCTTTAGATTTACAATTGCTAACCAACGAGCAATTTGACCAATGGGTAATTCCAGCCAACATGGTAGGCAACCTATAAAAATTAAATTTCTTACCTTGCAAGCGTATGAAACTAATAACAATACTCTTGCAGGGCTCTATAACAGGCCTGCTACTTACGTTATCGTTTGGAGCAGGCTTTTTTGCGTTGGTTCAAACCAGTATTACAAAAGGCTTACAAAAAGGCTTAATGATAGCAGTTGGCGCCATACTAAGCGATTTACTCTTTATTGCCTTTGCCGTATTTGCTACTTCGTTTGTTAATAGCGAATTACCCAAATATAGTGAAGCCATTCGCTGGATTGCACTAGCCACTTTCCTTTTGTTGGGAGCTAGAACCATTTCAAAATCGAGTAAAGTTGTTTCTGGAACCGAGCAAGGAAATAGGCCACTCTATTATTATATCACTAAAGGTTTTCTATTAAATTTAGTAAATCCCCTTGTGCTTTTAACATGGATTGGAATTAGCATTTACTTACAATCTGCACTTGGCTACCAAGCATCTGATTTGTTCCTTTTTTTTGCCGCAGCATTAGTGAGCACCTTTGCCTCACAAGCTGGTATTTGCTTGTTTTCACATAAAATTAAAACTTATTTATCAGAAAAATTTCTACATCGTATGAACATCATCATAGGTGTGTTATTTATCTGCATTGGCATAGGACTATTTTTGGGGGTAAGTGGTTCTGATAACCAAATACAGAAAGCAAAGGAAATGTTAGAAAAAGTCCCAGGTTCATAATAAATACAAACAAAAAGGGCGGCCTTCTTACGAAGACCGCCCTTTTCTATGCATTAAGATTACGTTATTGCTTAATTACTTGTTTGTAAACAGGCTTGCCATCAATCTCAACTTTAATAAGATAAGCACCTGCAGCGCCAAAGTAGCTTTCGTCTAACATTACTTCGCGTTTACCAGCATTTACTTTTCCTAAAGTAGTTGAGCGAATGCTCTTGCCTAACATATCTAAAGTTGTTACAACCACATTTTCTGCAGTAGTAGATAACTCAAAGCCCAAGTTAGTACCATTGTTAAATGGATTAGGATAAGCAGATAAACTGTAGTTTGAAGCCAAGGTTTCTTCTGCACCAACTGGACAATAAACATAAGCCGAGATAGTGTCTACTACAATACAACCACTGATATCCTTAATGGTACACTCTACGATATAAGTTCCGCTGTCTTGGAATACAAATTCCACAACCTTACCAGTTTTAACTGTATTAAATTTATCGCCCATTTTCCAGTTATAGTATTCTGCAGTAGCAGAGCTAGCTGTAAATTGTCTCATATTTTGGCAATATGGATATTGACCAAGATTGATGATAGCGCTTGTTAAAGCATTTTCCTCTGGCAGACTAATGGTTAAATCTTGCGTAACTGTATCCTTGCAACCATTAAGAGTAGTGATTTCTAATCTAGGATTATAATTAGCATGTGCTTTGTAAGTTTTAGTAGTTATATTACAGATAGAGTCTTCAGTTCCATCTCCCCAAATCCATCTACATTTAAAGGATTCACCATCTATGGTATAAGAAGTATTAACC
>VEQB01000242.1 GCA_018883485.1 Bacteroidota bacterium | reverse complement strand
CGTTTTAAGAGCCTGTATGAAGCGAATGGAGAAAACTTACAGGCCGCAGGAACAGATAGATAATTTATTGGGCAACCTAAAATTAATAAATAAGCAAAACTTTAAATTATGTTTACCAACAGCAGAAGGGTCGCTTTTTGTTCCTATTGATGATATTATTAGATGCGAATCTGATACAAACTATACAAGGTTCTTTTTTAACGGAGGTTTAAAGCCTATTTTAGTTGCTAAGACATTGAAAGAATTTGAAGATTTTTTAGTAGATTTCGGATTTTGTAGAGTACACAATTCACATTTGATTAATCTTAAATTCATTAGAAGATATGTAAAAGGAGATGGGGGCGTTGTGGTTATGGCAGATGGTTCCCAGGTGGAAATTTCGAGGCGAAAAAAGGAAATATTTCAAAAAGCGCTCGATATAGAAACTGGATTTATTTAAATAAATGCCAACTAATCTATCAAATTAGTTAATTTTTATTCGCTTGTTTTTAAGGTTAACTTTTTATTCATACTTGTAGAGAGTTCTTTTTTGCCGCTACCTTACTAGTAAGTTATAGATTCTCCTGCATACAATTGCGTACGTTGCATTTTTACGCGTTCATCACTCAAGTACTCATCATATGTCATGCGCTTATCTAAACAACCATGTGGCGTTAATTCTATAATTCTATTTGCAATACTTTGCACAAAGGTATGGTCATGTGAAGTAAAGATTAAGTTATGCTTCCATTCTATTAACGATTCATTAAATGCAGTAATAGATTCCAAATCTAAATGGTTGGTTGGTTCATCTAAGACAAGACAATTGGCATTAGTAAGCATCATTCTGGAAATCATACAACGTACCTTTTCGCCTCCCGAAAGTACATTGCTCATTTTAAATACCTCATCACCACTAAAAAGCATTTTGCCTAAAAAACCTCTGATATACGTTTCATCTTTCTCTTCAGAATATTGCCTTAGCCAATCAATTAAATTATTGTCACCCGTAAAAAACTTCTCATTTTCATTAGGTAAATAAGAACAAGTAATAGTTTGACCCCAAAAGAATTCGCCATTTTCAGCTTTTGTTTCTCCCATTAATACTTCAAAAAAAGTAGAAATGGCCATATGATCTTTTCCTAGAATCGCTACTTTATCTCCTTTATCTAAGGCAACATTTAGGTCTTTAAAAAGATAGGTGCCATCTGCATTTTTCTTGCTTAAATGTTCTATTCTCAATATCTGATCTCCACAATCTCTATCTGCTCTAAAAATAATACCGGGATACTTTCTAGTGGAGGGTTTGATATCTTCTAATACCAATTTCTCTAATAGTTTTTTACGACTGGTGGCTTGCCTAGATTTAGAGGCATTTGCACTAAATCGCTCAATAAATTCTTGTAGTTCCTTGCGTTTATCCTCAACCTTTTTGTTTTGGTCTGAGCGCTGTCTTAAAGCTAACTGACTACTCTCGTACCAGAAGGTATAATTTCCAGTGTACAATTGAATTTTGCTAAAATCTATATCTGCTATATGGGTGCAAACTGCATCCAAAAAATGTCTGTCGTGAGAAACTACAATAACCGTATTTTGAAAGTCTGCTAAAAAATCTTCAAGCCAAGTTATGGTTTCTACGTCTAAATCATTTGTAGGTTCATCAAGTAACAATACATCGGGGTTTCCAAATAAGGCTTGAGCCAAAAGTACCCTTACTTTTTCTTTACCATTTAAATCTTTCAATAAAACTTGGTGTAGTTCTTCTTTTATGCCAAGGTCTCCCAATAAGTTTCCAGCATCACTTTCTGCATTCCAGCCTTGCATGTCGGCAAATTTTTCTTCTAGCTCGGCTGCGCGGTGGCCATCCTCATCATTAAAATCTGGCTTTAAATAAATGGCATCTTTTTCTGCCATTATATCCCACAGCTTTTTATTACCCATAATTACGGTCTGCAACACTGGGAATTCATCAAATTCGAAGTGATTTTGTTTTAAAACGCTCATGCGCTCTCCTGGCGCTAAACTTACGTGTCCCGTAGTAGGATCTATTTCGCCCGATAAGATTTTTAGAAAGGTAGATTTGCCAGCTCCATTAGCACCAATTACACCATAGCAGTTTCCAGGAGCAAACTTAACATTTACATCTTCAAACAAGATTCTTTTGCCGTAACGCAGGCTGAGGTTGGAAACTGTAATCATATTGTTATTATAGAGGGCCGCAAAGATAAGCAAAGCCACCTAAATATTAGCAGCAGAGAAAACTCATTTTAATTTGGTGTTTGTTTGGTGTCTATCGCTATCGCGTTTTGTTTTTTTAGCCATATTGCGCTCAAATGCCTCTGTTAGATTAATTCCTGTTTGGTTTGCCAGGCAAATAAGTACCCATAAAACATCTGCCATCTCATCGCCTAAGTCTGCGCCTTCATCTGATTTTTTGAAGGATTGTTCGCCATATTTTCTCGCCATAATGCGCGCCACTTCTCCAACCTCTTCCATAAGGATAGCGGTATTGGTAAGCTCATTAAAATATCTTACACCAATAGTTTTAATCCAAGTGTCTACTTGCTGTTGGGCTTCTTCTATAGTTATGCTCATGATTTATTTTTTGTATCTATCCAAATGGTTACTGGGCCATCATTTACCAAACTAACTTTCATGTCGGCACCAAATTCCCCGCAAGAAATAGCCTGGCCTAAATCTTTGTGCAATTGCATTTTAAATTTTTCGTATAACGGAATAGCTATTTCGGGCCTAGCTGCTTTTATAAAGGATGGGCGGTTTCCTTTTTTTGTATCGGCGTGTAAAGTAAACTGACTCACCACTAATATTTCACCTTGCACCTCTTTTACACTTAAATTCATGAGATTTTGCGCATCATTAAAAATTCTAAGATTACAGATTTTGTTAGAAAGCCAATCAATGTCCTCTTGGCTATCTGCTGCCTCAATGCCAATGAAAACGAGAATTCCTTTTCCTATGGCACCTACGGTACTTTCATTAACCGCTACTTTTGCTTCTATTACCCTTTGTATAAGCGCACGCATAATTGGTTACTCGTAAATGTCTACCTTACTTAATATACTTAAATAACTGCTAAATCTCTGCTCATTAATAGCTCCAGAAGCTACGGCGGCTTGCACTGCGCAGTTTGGTTCATTAATGTGTTTGCAGTTATTAAACTTACATTTGGTAATTAGGGGCTGCATTTCTTTAAAGTAATGACTTACCTCTGCATCTTCAAAATCTACCAAGCCAAACTCTCTAATACCTGGTGTATCTACAATATTGCCGCCAAAACTTAAAGGATGCATTTCTGCAAATGTGGTAGTGTGTTGCCCCTTTTCACTGTAGTTGGAAATGGCTTGGGTCTTAAGGTTCAAGCCTGGTTCAATGGTATTTAATAAAGAGGATTTACCAACCCCAGAGTGGCCACTTAATAAGGTGGTCTTATTTTGCAAGAGCTCTTTTAATTGTGCCAAACCTTCTCCATTGATTATACTGGTGCGCAAGCAGGTATAGCCTATTTTTCTATAGAGGTTTATGGTTTCCTCTAAGTAGGCAGCATTTTCGCCAATAAATAAATCTGATTTATTAAATACCAAAATGGCTGGAATATGGTAGGCCTCAGAAGTAACCAAAAAACGATCTATAAACCCTAAAGAAGTTTTAGGAAAGGCCAAGGTAACAATGAGCATGCATTGGTCTAAATTGCTAGCAATGATATGTGTTTGCTTACTTAAGTTATTTGCTTTACGAATGATATAATTTTTTCTGTCTGCAATTTTATGAATCACACCATTTCCAGAATCTGGTTCTAATTCATATTCAATTTCGTCGCCAACAGTTATTGGGTTTGTATGTTTAATACCGCTTAATCTGAACTTTCCTTTTAACCGGCAAGGCAGAATAGTCCCATTTTCCTTGCGCACCTGATACCAACTGCCAGTAGATTTTATCACCACTCCTTTCATGATGCAAAGACTTTATACCCAATAAATGTAGCACCTACTGCTATCACGTTGCTTAGTAACATGTAAGAGATTGCTTTCAGTATTTCATTTTCTTTAAGGAGTGTGAGCAGCTCAAAACTATAACTACTAAAGGTAGTAAAACCTCCAAGTATACCAATTATTAAAAGGGGTTTTACCCATATTTCCAAAGCAGTGTTATGGGCAAAGGCCGCATACAAACTGCCAATTAAAAAGCTCCCAACTATATTTACCAGAAATGTACCGGTGGGGAATTGTAATGGAAAAAATAAATTGATACTACTTACCATGGTATAGCGCAAAACAGCGC
>VEQB01000241.1 GCA_018883485.1 Bacteroidota bacterium | reverse complement strand
CGTATGAATAGGCAATCACACTCTCATTGGCCTTACAACCGCTTGTGGAAGCAGTGCCAATGCCAGGCAATTCTATTTCTTTTTTAAGGTTACCTTTTAAATCATAATGCTTAAGTCTTGTACTTGCATCTACCAAATAAGATGCTATTAAATCTCCACCAGCTGTTACAACACCTTCTAACAAATCCTTACCTTCTGGTATAATCGTTTTCCAAAATTTTGGATCCGTATTTTTTATGTCAATTGCAACTAGTTTGTATTTAGGTGCATTTAAATCTGTAACTACTAAAATTTGATTGCCATCATTTCCTACTACACTAAAGTTATTGCTAAAACCTTTACATAAAAGTTTAAAATTACCTTCTTCATTTTGGCTAGTAATTTTTATAGAAGGAAAATTTTCTTTAATTAATATTTCATTGCCCGAAGTGCCTTCCGAAATATTGATAAAAGTAAATCTTTCGTCTTCGGTAATGTTGGCATTGAAATACCTTAAAGGGTGTTTTTTATCTTCATAAATTAAAACATCCTTACTTTGGTCTGAACCAAGTTGATGGTAATAGATTTTCATGAATTCGTTTCTATTGCTAAAGTCTTTTCCCTTAGCAGGCGCGTCATAACGGCTATAATAAAAACCATTGTTGAACCAAGTAGCGCCACTAAATTTTACCCATTCTATTTTATCTGTTGTCTTTTTAAGGGTTGTTACATCCAGCACAAATAGTTCATTCCAATCACTACCACTTTTTGCTATACCAACAGCTGCAAATTTATGGTCTTTACTAAAACTAAGGCTTGCTAATGAAACTGTACCATCTTCCGAAAACTGGTTTGGGTCAAGAAAAACCTCTGCCTTTGAAGCTTCTTGTAAATTCTTAGTTCTATAGATTACATATTGATTTTGAAGGCCATTATTTTTGCCAAAATACCAATAATCTCCTTCTTTAAATGGAGTACTAAATTTTTCATAATTCCAAATTTCTGTGAGACGAGTTTTAATTTCGTTTCTAATTGGAATTTGCTCTAAATAATGAAAGGTAGCTTTGTTTTGTTGCACCACCCAAGCAGCTACTTCTGGTGCCGTATCGTTTTCGAGCCAACGGTATGGGTCGGCAATTAAGGTTCCAAAGTAATTGTCTTCAACCGAATCCTTGTGTGCCACAGGAATACTCAATAGGCTTAGTTTTTTATCCGACATATTTTGTGAGCAAGCAGCAAGTGCTAGCATTGAGATTAAAATAAATTTACTTTTCATGCTGTGAATTTTGCATAAAAGTGAATAAAAATTAAAGTGCTGCTTCGTAACGTTTGCTTACTTCATCCCAATTGATCACATTCCAGAAAGCGGCCATATAATCTGGTCTGCGGTTTTGGTAATGCAAATAATACGCATGTTCCCAAACATCACATCCTAAGATGGGTGTTCCTGGGCATTCTGCAATATCCATTAAAGGATTATCTTGGTTTGGAGTAGAGCAAACACAAAGTTTCTTATCTGCTTTTACGCATAACCAAGCCCAACCAGAACCAAAACGCGTTGCACCAGCTTTATTAAAATCTTCTTTAAACTTATCCCAACCACCTAATTCATTGGTAATGGCATCCATTAATTTGCCAGTTGGCTGTCCGCCTTTATTGGCACCCATAATGGTCCAGAATAAACTGTGGTTATAATGACCACCTCCATTGTTGCGAACGGCAACTGGATATTTACTTATGTTTTTGCAAATATCTTCAATGCTTAAATTATCTGCATCTGTTCCTGCAATTGCTGCGTTTAAATTGGTAACATAAGCGTTGTGGTGCTTGCTGTGATGAATTTCCATGGTGCGGGCATCTATATGCGGCTCCAATGCTGTGTACTCATAAGAGAGTTTAGGTAATTCGAATGACATAATTTAGTGTATTGAAATGCGAATATAAGCAGCTTATTTTAATATTTTTAAAAGTTGTTTATTAACATCAATCTCTTAATTGAACAAAGAAATTTTTTAACAATTCGGTAGATTCTTTTGCTAGGACACCCGTGCTTAATTCTGTTTTAGGATGTAATATAGATTTTCCATTTTGCAAAAAGCCACGCTTGGGATCTTTGGCTCCAAAAACCACTTTTCCAAATTGTGCCCAATAAATAGCACCAGCGCACATTACACAAGGCTCTAAGGTAACATACAAAGTGCAACCTGTTAAGTATTTTGCACCTAATTGGTTGGCAGCGGCAGTTATAGCTTGCATCTCTGCATGGGCAGTTACATCCTTTAACCTTTCTGTTAAGTTATGCCCCTTGCCAATTATTTTTTGCTCACATACTACAATTGCACCCACAGGAACTTCTCCTGCCTCAAAGGCTTTCTCTGCTTCTTTTAAAGCTTCTCGCATGAACCACTCATCTGTAAAAATATCTTGCATGGCTCAAATTTCGCTAATTATTCCTTTACCACAAATTGATGTGCTTTACCTTTACTGTTTTTAATTTCTATTATGTACACTCCTGCAGCAAATTGACCTAAGTATAATTCTGAGCTTGATGCGTCTAAAATTTGACTAACAGTGTTTTTCCATCCATGCTGTAGAGGGTGGCAATGCATGGTTCGTTCATGTTTTCTATAACAATCCTAAGGAGGTTTTGTGTAGGATTTGGATACATGCTAAAATTTAATCCCAATGTTGGTTCAGCCATACTCAAAAACTTGTTCGACATAATATTAGATTTTGAGGTGTTGTATGTTTTGCTTGGACTGCAATTATTTGGGCTTATAAGCTCAACCTGATAGTACACATCTCCAGCTGGTGCGGTTAAATCTGTGTAAGTATTGTTACTTCCAGCCGAAGTGCCTATCTGCTTGAGGTCACCGGCATTTGTGCCTCTATAAATATTGTAGGTGGATACTGTAAATCCTTCGTAAGTGTTCCAAATTAAATTCCATGTGTTTCCGCTTCCTTTATTAATGGTGAGGTGCATGGTTTTATGAGGCGTTCCAAAATTTGAGGTTATACCGCAAACATCTAATCGCTGTAATAAATATTTGCTGGATTGAACCAAAGGAGATGAGTTAGAGTCTATGTATATGAAATCTTGCGTAGGCATAATTTCAGCAAACTGATTGTATTGGTTGGTTACATTCGATTCTTTGTATAAGAAAAATCTATCGGTATTGAGCGCCTCTGTTTTATTCCAAATAATTCTATTTTTATTTTGTTCATCTACACCTACTAAACAAATGGATGGGCCTTTTCCTTGCATCAGATTTACCTTAAATGTGTCTGTTGCAGCACACCCAATGTTGCTGCTAAAATTTACTACATAAGTTCTGTTACTGGTTGGTGTAATGGTTGGCCGCAGGTTGTTAGCAGAGTCTAAATCAATAGTTGGAGTCCAGCTACCAATTAGTGGTTTTGACCCATTGTAATTGGTGAAAATACTTGGTTTAAAACTTGTTTTGCAGGTCACGCTGGTATCCATAATTCTTACAAAAAGAGGTTCAACAATAAATTGAACAGAATCTGACGCTTGGCAACCATTAGGGGTATAAGCTTGCATGGATATGAAGCCTGATTTAACCGGGCTTAGCTTAGGTAAAAAACTATTTGTGTCGTTAACTAATTTTGGTTCAGCCCATTTAAAACTAAGTTTTCCTTTACCAGTATAATTGCTAAGTGTACTGTCTAATTGTACCTCCGAGCCACAGCCCAACGGGCCATAAACAGCGCCATAAGTATATCCATTAAGTTTGACTCTAAAGGGTTTTGGTGTAATTGTTAAACTATCATTTCCTTGGCAACCCTCTGGTGAAGTAATGCTAAGTGTATAATTTGTTATTGGTGTATTTGGCCCAACAAGCGTTTGTTGAGGTAGCCAGTGGTAAGAATAATTTTGGGTTGAACCTACAGAAAAGTTGCGTGTTATAAGTGTGTCTCGTGTAGAGAAAATTATCTCATTAATTGAATCGCCTATAATAGGAATAATTTTAAAATATAGTGGTGGTGGAATTACCTTTGGCCTGCAGATTAAAGTATAATTTCCTAGTGCAAATTCAAAGTTTCCATAAACTCTTATGTTTGAATTGCTCTGCATAACAAGTTCACCTTGTGCATTCCGAATTTCCCACTTCGAATCATCCCAGCGGGAGGCATCAATATCTAAGTGTACATTTGGTTTTGAAAATGTAAAAGAATCACCACAAACAATTTCATGATTTTGATAGGTAGGTTTCATGAATGGTGAAACATAAACAAATATACTGTCTTTGGCAAAACAGTCATTAATACTAGCAGTTACTGTATAAGTG
>VEQB01000240.1 GCA_018883485.1 Bacteroidota bacterium | reverse complement strand
ACTCATTGCAGACCCCATTCCGCAATCTAATTACCACCCAACAAGAATTTATAACAATGCCGATTTTAGCGGTTATAAAAATTACCACACCTCTCCACTTTTCTTTGCCAATCCTAACCTAGCATTTACCAACCGTTTCTCTGGTTTGGGTAACCAATACATTGGTGGTCATGTTGTTTTTTCGGCAGGAGGTGGAGATACCATTAACTTCTGGTTATTGGTTAACTTAAGCGAGGATGCCAGAGAACTTAAAATAATTAAAATTGGCTACGAAGATGAGCCTAATTTGTTTCCTAAAACTGGCACCGAAGGCATGAATATTCCTGCTGGTTTAGCAAACCATGTTGCACCAACTTTGCAAGTGTATCCGCAACCTGCCAAAGACATATTACATGTAGAGATGCCAGGTACAGAAATTTTGTCGGCTAGCTTGTTTACCCTAAATGGTGCTTTGGTTTCAGAAACTACTTTAAATACCAATACCATTGCTGTGGCGCATTTGCCTAAGGGAATTTACTTGTTGCAAGTAAATAGCAAAGAGGGTATAGCCACTAAGAAAATTATCATAGGCGAATAAGTTATTCTCCTAAAAATTGGGTTAGGGTCAAGTCTATTGGTTTAGATTTGACCCTATTTTTTTTACTGCGATTTTAATTCTTCTAAGGCCAAATAGGCCATTAAACCCGCTCCAATTTCTAAGGCAGCTTCGTCTATATCAAAGGTGGGTGTATGCACGCCCGAAACTATTCCTTTGGCTTCGTTACGCGTGCCCAATCTATAGAAGCAGGCAGGTGCTACTTGCGAGTAATACGAAAAGTCTTCGGCGGCCATCCAAATGTCTAAGTCTAGCACTTGGTCTGAACCTAAATAAGCAATGGCTGCAGCTTTGGCCTTGGCTGTTATTTCTGGGTCGTTTAGTAAAAAGGGATAGCCTTTTCTTATTTCAAAATCTATGGTAGCGCCATGTGCTTTGGCAATGCCATCGGCTATGGCCAACATACGTTCATGTGCCTTGGCACGCCAATTTTCGTCTAAGGTGCGAAAGGTACCTTCTAAATATACTTCGTTAGGAATAACATTGGTGGCCCCATTGGCAATTACTTTTCCAAAGCTCAATACACTGGGCACAATTGGGTTGGCGTTTCTGCTAACTACCGTTTGCAATTGTGTTAGTAATTCGGCCATGATGATAATAGGGTCTATACACAAATGGGGCATGGCGCCATGGCCACCCTTGCCTTTTATGGTAACATATAATTCGTCGGTACTGGCCATGTAAAGGCCGCTTCTAAAGCCCACCTTGCCCACAGGAATAAGGGGCATAACATGTTGCCCAATAACGGCATTGGGTCTAGGGTTTTCCAATACACCTTCTTTAATCATCAAAGAAGCACCGCCGGGTAATTTCTCTTCTCCGGGTTGAAACAGAAGTTTAACGGTTCCTTCAAAATGCGCTTTAAGGTCGTGCAAAATACCCGCCACGCCCAATAAACAGGTGGTATGCGCATCGTGCCCACACGCATGCATAACACCTACATTTTGCGATTTATAAGGCACCTCATTTAATTCTGTAATGGGTAAGGCATCCATATCGGCACGCAAGGCAATGCACTTTTTAGTAGGATTTTTTCCTTCAATAGTTACCAATAAACCCGTATTGGCTTTGGGTTCAATACTGGTAATACCTAATTGCGTAAGCTGCGCTTTAACATAAGCAACGGTATTAAACTCTTGAAAAGAGAGTTCTGGATGGCTATGCAGATGTCTGCGGATAGCAATAAGTTCATCCGATTTGTGTTTGGCTTTTAATTTTATTTCTTCCAGCATGGTAACAAATATACTAATCCATTAAACTTTTGGTTAATTTCCCCCTCTAACAAAGGTATTATAAATTTTAAACGTCTACATCATTAAACAAACTAACGCATTTATGAAACTCAACAAGAACATAGCGGTGAGCGATACTGGCTTTATATTTAATCCCTTGAGTGGCGATTCTTTTAGCACCAATCCCATTGGGCAAGAAATCATTAGGTTAATGAAAGAGCAAAAGCCTAAAGGCGACATTGTAAAGGCGTTGGGCCAAAAATACAACGCCGAAGAATCTACCCTTGAAAAGGATTTGGAAGATTTTTTTCAAATGCTCTTGTCGTATCAATTAATGCAAGATAATGAATAGGCGCAAGATTACGGTGGCCGTTTCTGGGCTAAATAACATTGATAGTCCGGGCCCTGGAATACCTGTTATTAGAGGCCTTAAAGAGAGCACGCAATTTGACGTACGCATTATTGGCTTGTCTTACGAAAATCTAGAACCGGGCTTATACCTGCACAATTTGGTAGATAAATCTTATTCTATTCCCTTACCCTCTGCCGGCATGGATAGCCTGTTGCAGCGTTTGTTGTATATACATAGCATAGAGCAATTAGATGTAATTATCCCAAACTTCGATGCAGAATTGCATAGTTTTATTAAGCTTTCGCCCATACTTAAAAGAGATTATGGTATTGCTTCATTTTTGCCAGATTTAGAAACTTTTGAAAGCAGACACAAGTCTGTTTTATACGAGTTTGGCGAAAAAAATCAAGTTAAAGTACCCCAAAGCAAAATGGTTTTTAGTGCCAACGAAATTTTGGCAATAGGAGCTAACTTTGGGTATCCTTTGGTAGTTAAGGGCAAGTATTATGATGCTAGCATAGCAGCTACACCAGAGCAGGCCGTAAATTATTTTCATAAGATTGCTAACAAATGGGGGCTGCCCATTATTTTACAAGAATTTGTGAGCGGTAATGAGGTAAATGTTACAGCCATAGGAGATGGTAAGGGAAATTGCATTGGTGCAGTGCCTATGCGTAAATTGTATATAACAGATAAGGGCAAGGCTTGGGCTGGAATTTCTTTATTAGACGATGAACTGATTACCATAACCAATAGAGTTATAAGTAACTCTAAATGGCGCGGTGGGTGCGAGTTAGAGTTTATTAAATCTAAGGCAGGCGAATATTATTTATTGGAGATGAATCCGCGTTTTCCGGCATGGGTTTATTTGGCAGTTGGCTGTGGGCAAAACCACCCAGAGGCTTTGGTATCTATGGCTTTGGGCCTAGAGGTAAAGCCTTACCAATCCTATGAAAATGGGAAATTATTTGTAAGGTACAGTTTCGACCAGATTGTAGATTTAGCAGAATTTGAAAAAATATCAACATTAGGAGAATTATAAAATGACAAAGTTAACCTATGAAAGACCGGTTATTCAGAAGTTGAATACTGGCACCATGAATAAATTTGGTTCACGTACAGAATATTCACCTGTTACACATATTGAGGGCGTAGCAGTAAAATCGCTCATTGCACAATATGGTTCACCTTTGTTTGTAATTAGTGAGCCACAGATAAGAAGGAATTACCAAAATGCGGTAAGGGCGTTTAAAACCCGTTACCCTAAAGTGCAATTTGCTTGGAGCTATAAAACCAATTACCTCAATGCGGTGTGTAATGTGTTTCACCAAGAGGGTGCTTGGGCAGAAGTGGTTTCTATGTTCGAGTACCAAAAGGCCATTCAAAATGGTGTGCCTGGTACTAAAATTATTTTTAATGGACCAGATAAGTCTGCAGAAGATTTAAAAATAGCCATCACCAATAAATCGCTTATACACATAGATCATTTTGATGAATTGTATATGCTGATAGAAGTGGCGCAAGAGCTAAAAGCTAAGGCAACGGTTGCCATTAGAGTAAATATGGATACAGGCATTTATCCTATTTGGGATAGGTTTGGTTTTAACTATGAAAATGGCCAAGCTTGGAACGCTATTAACAAAATAATGAGCGCCCCAGAATTAGAATTAAATGGCTTGCATTGCCATATAGGAACCTTTATGCTTAGCGCAGGAGCCTACGCCACTGCAGCTTGGAAGCTTTGCGATTTGGCTTGGAACATTAAACTAAAATGGAGTCACCGCATTCAATACCTAGATTTAGGTGGTGGCTTTGCTTCTGCAAACACCTTAAAGGGAAGCTATTTGCAAGGTTCAGACATCATACCAAGTACAGAAGATTATGCCGATGCTATTGCAACCACCATATTAAATTTTGGGTTCAAGCAAGAAGAGCTGCCGCAATTGTTTTTAGAAACGGGTAGATCTTTAATAGATGATGCTGGCTATTTATTAGGTACTGTAATTGCGAGCAAAAGGTTAAGTGATGGTAGGCGCGCCACCATTATGGATTTTGGTGTAAATATTTTGTTTACGGCCTTTTGGTATAATCATAAAATTACGCCAGCCCAAGGGTTTTCGCACCATACAGAAG
>VEQB01000239.1 GCA_018883485.1 Bacteroidota bacterium | reverse complement strand
AGTGTGTATAAGAGACAGTTGCCATGCTTTTTAAAGTTTCTGCTGCTCCTTTTCATTTTTGGGCTCCAGATGTTTACGAAGGTTCTCCTGCTTTAGTTACAGCCTTTATGAGCACCCTTGTAAAAGTAGCTGGCTTTGCTGCTTTTTATAAATTACTTAGTGTGGTATTCTATTATACCGCAGCCAAAACTGGTTTAATCTTAAATATTGCAGCTATTGCTACCCTATTTGTGGGAAATTTAATGGCTTTAGGGCAAGATAATTTTAAACGACTTTTGGCTTATTCGGGTATATCGCATGCAGGTTATCTCCTGCTCCTTCTTCTAAGCGCCGAACAACAGCCAGTGAGCGCCTTGTTATTTTATAGTTTGGCCTATGTGTTAAGCACCATCGCCGCATTTGCTATTGCTATTCCCGTTTTTTCAACCATGAAATCTGAGAATATCAATGCATTTAATGGCCTTGGTAAAAAGAATCCTGTCTTGGCTGCTGCCCTCAGCATGGCCATGTTAGGCTTGGCTGGTATACCGCCCTTTGCAGGCTTTTTAGGAAAATACTATATCTTTACAGAATCTTTACAAGCGGGTTTCTTTTATACTACGCTTATTGCCATAATTAACTCAATTATAGGGGTTTATTACTACTTTAAGGTAATTGTAGCCATGTACGGAAAACCAGGAAACGACGAAAAAGTGAGTCTCCCTTTTACTTTTGCCCTTGTTTTAGTAGTTTGTTTGGCACTTAGTTTATTATTAGGAATTTATCCTTCACCAATCCTAAGTATTTTTTAGTCCAATTCTCCGTTTAACATTCAATGCAAAGTATAGGTAACTTAAATTTAATGTATAATACAACTTGCTTATTCCTAAATATTGACTTTTTTTGTATCAATCTAACAATTTAACTTTATAAAAACATGAACAAGGTAGCTACACCTCATCAAGAAAGTGCATTAAAAAAGAACTTTGCCGCTTTCGCTATTCCAATCCTGGTATTAACAGGTATTTTGATTTACATTTTCGTATTGGGTAATTCATCCAACTTCCAAGGTGGCGATCCAAAAAACCACCCAGTTGAAGAAGGCGTTGGACATGTATTAGGATTAGTGTATAAAGGTGGTTTTATTGTACCTATCCTTTTATCTCTTGTATTAATGAGCATTACTTTCTCTGTTGAACGTTTTCTTACCATTGCTAAAGCACAAGGTAAAGGCGATGGAGAGAAGTTTGTACGTGGTGTAATCAATCATTTAAACAATAATAGCGTAGATGCAGCTTTGGCTGAATGCGACAAGCAACAAGGTTCTGTAGCCAATGTGGTAAGAGCTGCTTTAATTAAGTATAAAGCAATGGAAACTACGGAAGGCTTGGACAAAGATCAAAAGGTATTAGCCATTCAAAAAGAATTAGAAGAAGCCACTACTTTAGAGTTACCAATGCTAGAGAAGAACTTAGTTGTTATTGCAACTATGGCTTCGGTTTCTACGCTTATTGCTCTTTTAGGAACGGTATTAGGTATGATTAAAGCTTTCTCGGCTTTAGGTACTGGCGGTGCTCCAGATTCAGTTGGTTTAGCAAATGGTATCTCTGAGGCACTTATCAATACTGCCTTAGGTATTGCTAACTCCGCTGTTGCTATCATTATGTATAACGTATTTACAACCAAAATTGATAAAATTACGTTTACTATTGACGAAGCTGGTTATAGCATTATTCAAAATTTTGCTGCAAAGCATAAATAATAGTTACCCTTTGGGTAATTATTATCGGGTTCAATAATACAATAGCAAAATGTCTAAAGTAAAAGTTCCACGCAAAAGTACAACGGTAGATATGACGGCCATGACGGATGTGGCCTTCCTGCTACTTACGTTCTTTATGCTTGCCACTCAGTTTAAGCCTGATGAACCGGTAACCGTTAACGCACCTTCTTCTGTTGCAGAGGTGCCCTTGCCAGAAACTGATATCATGACCATCACCATTAGTGATGATGGAAGAGTGTTCTTTGCCATGGAAGGTCAGCAATATAAAGCTGAGTTAATTCAAAAAATGAGCGCATTAAAAGGTGTAAATTTTACCCCTGAAGAAGTGAAAAACTTCTCTTTAATGTCGAGCTTTGGGGTACCATTTGGCGAGCTAAGAGCACTCATAAATACAAGGGTAGAAGAAAGAGCAAAGTTCCAACAAAAGGGTATTCCTTGCGATTCTACCAATAACGAACTGGCCGACTGGATTTGGCAATCACGTTTAACCAACAATCAGGTGCGTGTAGCTATTAAAGGCGACCAGAATGCCAACTTCCCTGTAGTGAAGCAAGTAATTGCCACCTTACAAGATAAGAAGGTTAATAGGTTTAATTTTATTACCAATATGACAACCGAAGCGGTTGAGAAATAGGAGATAACATGGCAGAAATTGAAGGCGGCGGAGGGGGTGGCCATAAAAAAGGCGGTAAACCAAAAAGTAAGAAAATGTCGACAAGGGTGGATTTTACACCCATGGTAGACTTAGGTTTCTTGCTCATTACCTTTTTTATGTTAACCACTTCCATGAATAAGCCCAAAACAATGGAGATTAACATGCCGGTAAAGGAAGTAACCGAAGAAGAGAAGCAAAAGGTTAAAGCCTCTCAAGCTATTACGCTTTTACTCGCAGAAAATGATAAAATTGTTTATTATTTTATAAACGAAAAGACAGGTGAACCAGAAACCCCGGTCATTACCGACTTTAGCAAAAGTGGTATTCGCGAAACTTTATTAAGTAAGAATAGAGAATTACTTAATAGGGCTAATAATAACAACTACGACTCTATTCCAATTCTTAAGGAGATGTTTAAAAATAATCAGATTCCTGAGGACGAAATGAAGAAAAGGATTGCAGGTATTAAGGCCAATAAGGATGCATTAATTGTGGTAATTAAGGCAGACGATAAAGCCAAATATAAAAACCTGGTAGATATCCTAGATGAAATGCTCATTACCAATATTGGCCGTTATGCTATTGTAGACATTACGCCAGTTGAGCAAGAATTGATTAAAACAGCAATGGCTATTAATCCCAACTAAGCATGGCATCAAAAACAGATATATTTAACGGTAAATGGGTAGACCTGATTTTTGCAGGTAGAAACCAAGCCTATGGTGCTTTTGTGTTGCGTAAAAAAGGCGACGAATACACCATTAAAGGAATTGTGTTTGCCATCGTACTTTTTACTGCCAGCGTTTCTGCGCCAGTAATATTAAATTACATTGAATCGAAATTACCAAAAGAAAATGTGTTAAAAGTAGATGACGTTACCACTCTTGAAGAGCCACCTCCAATTGATAAAAACGAGCCACCACCGCCGCCTCCGGCAGAACCACCGCCGCCTTTAAAAAGTACGGTTAAGTTTACGCCACCAGAAATTAAACCTGATGAGGATGTGCCAGATGATGAACCACCACCGATTCAGGAAGAAATGAAGGATAAGGATGCTGGTACCACTACGGTAGAAGGCGATCCTAACGGTGTAGATGCTTCTTTAACAGAAGGTGGAGAAGGCGATGCGCCTGAAATTTTAACTTTTGCAGAGCAAATGCCAGACTTCCCAGGAGGTGTTGAAGAACTTTATCGTTACCTTGGAAAGAATATTCAATACCCTCCACTTGCTCGTGAAAACAGCATTGAAGGTAAAGTAGTACTTACTTTTGTGGTAGATAAAGATGGAAAGATATCAAATATCGAATCTGCAGGTAAAAAGCTAGGATGGGGTTGCGATGAAGAAGCAATTCGCGTTGTAAAATCTATGCCAGCTTGGACACCCGGAAAGCAAAATGGTAAACCCGTTATTGTAAAATATACTTTACCTATTCGCTTCCAATTAAATTAATACACTAAGGCCTGAACCTATTTCTTAATGATTTTAAATCGCTAGAGTAGGTTCAGGCTTTTGCTATACTATAGGTTATGACAGATAAACTGGATGAGATAAGAGAGGAGCGTTCGCAAAAAGTGGCGGGTATATTCAAGTATTTTAGCTTGATTATGGGAACTTTTTATGTGTTAATTGGGCTAGCTTTTTACTTTTTTCCTATCATCCCAGATATGGATGCTTGGGCTAAAATTGGTGCAAGTTCTTTATTAATATTGTACGGAATATTTAGATTATGGCGCGCCATAAAATCCTAGGATTACTTTTAATCTTTGCTGCTTGTAGTTCAAACCCTAGCCCAGAGAAATTGGATACCACCACTTCTGGTGAAATTACCATAGCATGCGAC
>VEQB01000238.1 GCA_018883485.1 Bacteroidota bacterium | reverse complement strand
GCCAAAGGTGGTGTGGGAATCATCCTAGATGTAGGTGCCAACGCAGATTGCAAACCCGATGTATTGTATCAATTTGGAATCTTAGGCTCATTGCTTCTTAAACATGTGTATAAAGTAGATAGCCCAAAAGTGGGCTTATTAAGCATAGGCGAAGAAAAAGAAAAAGGAAATCTAGTTACGGTTTCGGCCCATAACATTATGGAAGAAACCAACCAATTTCATTTTATTGGCAATGTTGAAGGTAGAGATATTATTTCGGATAATGTGGATGTAATTGTTTGCGAAGGATTTACTGGAAATGTTGTTCTTAAAGCTTTAGAATCTATGTACTTTGTGCTTCAAAAAAGAGGTATCAAAGATGATTATTTAGAACGCTTTAACTATGAAAATTTTGGCGGCACACCAATTCTAGGAGTAAATGCACCAGTTATTATCGGACATGGTATTTCTAATAAAAAGGCTTTTAAAAATATGATTTTAAGTGCACATGATGTGGTAGAATCTAAATTGGTATCTATCATACACGATGCATTTCAAAATATTGTTCCCCCATCACAATAATGACAAAAATTACTGCCGCCATTACTGCAATCAATGGTTATGTGCCACCTGGTTTATTAACTAATAAAGATTTGGAATTGCTAGTGGACACTACAGATGAGTGGATAACCTCTAGAACTGGCATTAAGGAAAGGCATATCCTAAAAGAAGCTGGACTTGCGACCTCTGACATGGGAGTGGAGGCTGTAAATGGCTTATTAAAGAAAAGAGGAATTGGTGCAGATGAAATAGATTTAATTATTTTTGCAACGGTAACCCCCGATCTTATTTTTCCAAGCTCAGCATGTATTTTAGCCGATAAGATAGGAGCAAAAAATGCATTTGGCTATGATTTAATGGCGGCTTGCTCTGGGTTTTTGTTTTCGTTAGAAACTGGGGCTCGTTTTATAGAATCTGGCAAGTATAAGAAAGTATTGGTGGTAGGCGGAGATAAAATGTCGTCTATCATAGATTATTCTGATAGAAATACCTGTATCATTTTTGGGGATGGATGCGGAGCTGCTTTGCTTGAACCAAATGAAGAAGGTTATGGTATCATAGATTCTGTGCTTAAAATAGATGGTTCTGGAAGACATTTTCTTCACCAAAAAGCAGGTGGATCCCTAAAACCACCTACTTATGAAACCATTGATGCTAAGGAACATTTTGTGTATCAAGATGGTAAAACAGTTTACAAATTTGCTGTAACAGGCATGGCAGATGTTTCGGCTCAAATAATGGAGCGCAACCACCTTACTGCAGATGATATTGCTTGGCTGGTGCCGCATCAAGCAAACCTTCGCATAATTGATGCTACCGCAGAGCGCATGGGCGTAACCCGAGATAAGGTGATGATTAATATTGACCATTATGGCAATACAACTAATGGAACCTTGCCACTTTGCTTGTGGGAATGGGAAAGTAGGCTCAAAAAAGGAGATAATCTTGTATTGGCTGCATTTGGTGGTGGATTTACTTGGGGAGCTATTTATATAAAATGGGCTTACGATGGTGGAAAATAATTCCTGCCCTAAAAGCTTTTTCAATTCACATTTTTAAATATATTTGATTTTCAAATTTGACAATTATGGAACTAAAAGAAATAAAAGAACTCATTAAGCTAGTTGCTGAATCTGGTGTATCAGAAGTGGGTGTTGAGCGTGGTGATTTTAAAATCTCAATCAAAAAAATTGAAGATAAAATTGTAACGGTTCAACAAACTCCTGTGCAGGCGCTAACTCCTGTTTTAGCAGCGGCATCAAGCCCAGTGGTAACAGAGAAAATTGAAGCGCATACAGTGAAAAATGAAACGGCTTTAGGAAATTTTTTAACTATAAAATCTCCTATGATAGGCACTTATTATAAGTCTTCTTCGCCAGATAAACCCGCATTTGTGCAGGTTGGTGATGAGATAAAGCCTGGCCAGGTACTTTGTATAGTGGAAGCAATGAAGCTGTTTAACGAGATTGAGTCTGAAGTTTCGGGCAGAATTGTAAAGATATTGGTTGATAATTCTTCACCAGTAGAGTATGATCAGCCATTGTTTTTGGTTGAACCTAAATAAGCTATTTGGGCTTTTGCCTATAAGTAGCATAACCTAATTACAAATACCGTTATGTTTAAGAAAATTTTGATCGCCAATCGTGGCGAAATAGCGCTGAGGATTATTAGAACGGCAAGAGAAATGGGCATTAAAACGGTGGCCGTTTACTCTACTGCAGATAGAGATAGTTTACATGTGCGCTTTGCAGATGAAGCTGTTTGTATTGGCCCTCCGCCTTCACAACTTTCCTACTTAAGTATTCCTAATATTATTGCTGCGGCAGAAATAACCAATTCAGATGCTATTCATCCAGGGTATGGTTTCCTTTCAGAAAATGCAAAATTTTCTCAGGTTTGCCGTGATCATGGCATCAAATTTATTGGAGCAAGCCCAGAAATGATTAATGCAATGGGTGATAAATCCAATGCAAAAGCAACCATGAAAAAAGCTGGAGTACCTGTAATTCCAGGTTCTGACGGACTTTTAAAAGATGCGGAAGAAGGCAAAACCATTGCAAAAGAAATTGGATATCCTGTTATCATTAAAGCAACAGCAGGTGGCGGTGGAAGAGGAATGCGCATTATTTGGGCAGAAGAAGAGTTTGAAAAGCATTGGGACAGTGCACGACAAGAATCTGCTGCTGCTTTTGGAAATGATGGAATCTACATGGAAAAATATGTAGAGGAACCAAGACATATTGAAATCCAATTAGCAGGTGATCAATACGGAAAAGTTTGTCATCTTTCTGAACGCGATTGTTCTATTCAACGCAGACATCAAAAATTGGTAGAAGAGAGTCCTTCACCATTTATGACAGATGAGTTAAGAGAAAAAATGGGAAATGCAGCTGTTGCAGGGGCATCTGCCATTAGATATGAAGGTTTAGGAACCATAGAGTTTTTAGTAGACAAACACCGCAACTTCTACTTTATGGAAATGAATACACGTATTCAGGTTGAACATCCGGTTACAGAAGAAGTAATTAATTTTGACTTAGTAAAGGAACAAATTCTAATTGCAGCAGGTGTTCCAATTAGTGGCAGAAATTATTATCCTACACGGCATTCCATAGAAGTGCGTATTAATGCAGAAGACCCTTATAATAACTTTAGACCAACTCCTGGTAAAATAGAATATTTACATAAGCCAGGTGGGCATGGAGTGCGGGTAGATACACATATTTATGCTGGCTATACCATTCCGAGTAATTATGATAGTATGATTGCCAAAATGATTGTAACTGCCCAAACCCGTGAAGAAGCCATAATTAAAATGGAAAGAGCGCTAAGTGAGTTCATCATTGAGGGGCCAGGATTAAGAACTACCATTCCACTTCAAATGCAGTTGATGCAAAATGAAGATTTTAAGAAAGGTAATTTTACAACTGCTTTCATGAATACTTTTGAGATAAAAAAGTAAAACAAATAGCCTTGGCAAATCCTTATTTATTCAATCATGATTGAATTACTAGTGATGCAGCTTTTTTTGCCTCCTGTTTTAGGTTACTTGGCTACAACCAAAGGTTATAAATTTTGGCCTTGGGTTATCATAGGTTTTTGCGTTCCTGTAGTATCAGTCTTCATTTTATTTGCTATGAAAAAACGTTGGGTTCAACCCGATGAAAGAAAGCGCGCTGTATACATAAATACCGATAAAATTTTGTGGAGCCAAGATTGGCATAAAAAACCTAAAGGATTGCAAGAAAGCGAGAATAGTTTTTAGGCCTAATGACCTGCACTAGCCTTTACCTCATCTACATTAATGCCCTGGCTTTTTAAAATGGCTTTTGCACGCAAAGCAAAAAAGGCTAGGTAAGCAAAGCACAATACTGGGATAAAATAGGAAATATGAATTCCCATATCATCGGCAATTTTACCTTGAATTGGAGGAATAATTGCTCCGCCTAAAATCATCATTATCAAAAATGAAGAACCTTGAGATGTATATTTTCCTAAACCACTAATAGAAAGGGAGAAAATACTTGGCCACATAATACTGCAGGCTAAACCACCACTAATAAAGGCGAATAAGGCTAAATTTCCTGTGGTTAGTAATCCAATAACCATTCCAGCAATACCGATGCCCGCAAATAAAAGTAAGGTTTTGGCCGGTTTTTCGTTTCCAATAAAAAAGGCCATTATAGCAATTAAAATACAGATTGCATAAGGTATCAAAGGCGAAATTGCATTGCCACTTATAAAGTTAATTGATAAAATTAATCCAAATGCGATAAAGGGTACTATAAAAGTTAAAAC
>VEQB01000237.1 GCA_018883485.1 Bacteroidota bacterium | reverse complement strand
CTTTTACTACATCAAATTGCCTATATGTGTGTGCACCTGATTTTTTAAACAAATATAACGCACTTGAATATGTATCTGAATTAAGTCGCTCATATTCATTGATTTTAACAAACAGTATATCCTTACCAATAGATTGTTTTATATTATCTAGTGC
This sequence comes from Bacteroidota bacterium, assembly GCA_018883485.1. Lineage (GTDB taxonomy): Bacteria > Bacteroidota > Bacteroidia > UKL13-3 > UKL13-3 > B1. The sequence continues at coordinate 4,188 of VEQB01000237.1, read as the reverse complement.
CAGATATTCAAAAATAGAGGAATCAGAGATAAGTTTAATTTGCTTCTTAATTCCAGTATTAATATCATAACTCAGAAAATTAGCAGAATATCCTATCTGCATTTTCCTGCTTTGCTTTCTGGTTAGCAATATTAACTTGTTATCAGCTAAGGTATATTTAGTATTATGATCCCCATTTAAATCATCCTTTAAAGAAAGCTTCTGCTTTATTAGCGTTGAATAAACTTGGGCTTTAGAAGGTATAGAAAAAGTTAGCATCAATAAAATTGATGCTAACCAAAGGCATTGATTAATTACAATCCTTTTCATTCAATTTAAAATTCGTAATCAGGTTCATCTTCTGCTACAGTGTAGTTAAGTTCTCCTGTTGCTGAACTATAAAGCCAATAGAACCATAAATCTGTTCCTATCAAATTTCCAGTTCCCATGTAGGTGCCATTGCTTAATTGGTCTTCAATAAAAGTATCAATTGCAGTCAATTGTTCAATTGTGGCAATTCCATTGCCTTGGTTCCATGTACATGATTCTCGCCCTGGATCGGAACAACTAAGTTTATGGGTGGTACTTGTGTGAGTTTCCTCAATATTTTTGTAGCCATCCTTACCTCCATTCTTCTTTGTGACTTTAGTTTTGGCCTCTGCAATAAAAGCAAATGAAATCAAAAGTAAAGTTAAGAGTAATCCATTTTTTTTCATAATTATTTTGCGGTTTATAGTTCAAAACCTGCTGAAAATTTTTAGTTAAAGTAAAATAATAAAATTGAGTTTTACCAACATACTTTTTTGCGCAATAAGGTGTAGGCAGAATTGTAACACAAAGGTTGAAGAATGGCTTTAATATTTCAATAGAAAAAACTCTATTTTCAAAAGAAAAATAGAAAAAGTTCTATTGGATTTGGTATAAATTGGAATTATTATTGTTCAAGAAATATGAAAACAATAACCCTAATAGATGATAGCCATTTAGATTTACTTTTAATTAATAATTGGTTGGCTCAAAACAATAGATATAAAGTAGTAAGTCATTACCACAGTGGAATTGACGCTGTTAGGGAAACAGCTCAACTAAATTCGGATATTTGTATAATTGATACTTATATGCCTCTTTTAACAGGTATGGAAACCACTTTTTTATTAATTCAAAAAGGCTACAAGGGTAAGATATTAGGGGTAAGTCATGCCTTCCATAATCAAGATATGATACAAAGCAGAGAGGCCGAAGCTCATGGATATTGCAGGAAAGAAGAGATTGCCATATTTGAAACCTTGAGAAGAATAGAAAATGAAAATACATGTTTTGATTCAATGCATTTTAATGATTGGAATGCTAAAAATAAAAACAACCGACTAACAGAAAAAGATGAGGATTTGAGAAAAAAATTAGTTAACCCCTACTTTAAAAAAATATTACTATACAGTTCTAAAGGTTTAAGTTCTGAAGAAATTGGAAAACTTTTGGGATTAAAAAAACATACAATAGAACAATATCGAGCTTGTATGCTAAAACAACTAGGATTTAATAATATGGCACATGCAGTTGCTTGGGCTTATGCAAGCTATGTTATTAACCACAGCGAAGCCTTTACCCCCCCCCCGACAAAGGTAAATAAGTAATTACATTTATTTTTTTACCTATGGTAAACTCAAATTGACGACAAGTCAGTATAAAAAAAATAGTAATTTCTGCTCTTATATCATGTAATTATGGACTGTTCAAACATCAATTTTTTCCTATATTCGCCAAACCAAGAAGTAATACATGAATTTACAAGGAAAAACAGCACTCGTTACTGGCGCTTCACGCGGTATAGGAAAAGGAATTGCCCAAACCCTAGCCAAAGCAGGCGCAAATATTGCTTTCACTTTTGTAAGCTCAATTGAGAAAGCAAAAGCATTCGAGGAAGAGCTTCAAGCCTTAGGCATTAAGGCCAAAGGTTACCAAAGCAATGCAGCAGAATTTGCAGAAGCCGAAAAATTAGTAGATGAAATTGTAAAAGAGTTTGGCACCCTAGATATTTTAGTAAACAATGCAGGCATTACCAGAGATACCCTCATGATGCGTATGAGCGAACAACAATGGGATGATGTATTGGATACCAATCTTAAATCTGCCTTTGCCATGACCAAAGCCGTTATGAAACCCATGATGAAAGCCAAACAAGGTTCTATTATCAATATTACCTCTGTGGTGGGCATCACAGGCAATGCTGGGCAAGCCAACTATGCCGCGTCTAAAGCAGGTATGATTGGTTTAACAAAAAGCGTGGCCAAAGAGTTAGGTTCAAGAAATATACGCTGCAATGCCATTGCGCCAGGCTTTATTGAAACCGAAATGACCGAAACTTTAAACGAAGAAGTTAAAGCAGAATGGATAAAAGGTATCCCTTTGAAACGTGGTGGCAAACCAGAAGATGTTGCCAATTGTGTGCTCTTTCTTGCCTCAGATGCTTCGGCCTATATTAGTGGTCAAACCATTAATGTTTGCGGCGGTATGGTGATGTAACTTGGCATGAGTTTTAGTGTTCAATTCCCTTTTCTTTGGATGATTGCCAGCTTAATTCTTTCGGCTGGCCTATCCTATTTATTATACCAAAACAACCCGCTTAAACTTGAAAAAAAGGGGTTGCAATATGTACTTAATGGTTTAAGATTTTTAAGCCTTTTTATCATTTGCTTTTTATTACTTGGCCCCCTGTTTAAGTATGTTAAACAAGAAACCCTTAAGCCCATTATTGCCATTGCCATAGATAACTCTGAAAGCGTTTTGAACCAAAAAAACAAGGAGCAACTAAACGATATTGTGCTGCCAGAAATAGACAAACTTAAAAATGAACTGGGAGAAATTTTCGAAATAAAAACTTATGCGTTTGGAGAGTTTACGCGATTAAATGACACGCTAAATGCCAAAGACAAACTGAGTAACATTTCCGATGCGCTTGAAACCATAGAAAACGAGCATTATAACTTAAACCTTGCAGCAATAGTTCTAGCCAGTGATGGTATTTATAACCGCGGCGAAAACCCTATCTACAAAGCAGCACAAAACAAAACTCCCGTTTATACAATTGGCTTAGGAGATACCACACGCAGAAAAGATACTTGGATCAAACAAGTACGCTTTAATGAATTGGTATATGAAGGCAACAACTTTACCATACAAGTAGCCATTGCAGCTAATTACTTTAAAGGCAGCAACCTAAACTATACTATTAACGAAGGAAATACCTCCCTGCTTAAGGGCAACACCACAATTACCAACGACCCATTTCAAGAGCAGCTCAACTTAACACTTCCAGCTGCTAAAGAAGGCTTGCATACTTATACCATCAGCCTTTCGCCACTTAACGGTGAAAGCAATTTAAAAAATAATACCTATACCATTCAAGTGCAGGCTATCAAAACCAAACAAAAAATTGTATTGGTAGCTCAGAGTCCGCACCCAGATGTAAGCGCCATAATTCAAAGCCTAAAAACAAACCCCAACTACGAAGTGCAAAGCTTCTTAATACAAGAATACAAAGAGGAATTTTTAAATGAGGCCTCCTTATTCATTTTGCATCAATTGCCGGGAAACAATGGCTTAGGAGAAAACTTAATTAAAACGTTACAACAAAAAAATAAGCCCATTTTTTTCATACTTGGCAAACAAAGCAATACCAATGCTTTAAGCAGACTAGGCATAGTTAATATTGTAGGTCCACCGCAAAACTTTAACGAAGCACAAGCCATTGTTAAAGAAGATTTTTCTTTGTTTCTTATCGACCAACAATTGGGAGAATTAAGCAAGAAATTAGCTCCATTATTTACTCCTTATGGCACTTATAAAACACCTGCAGATGCACAGGTATTATTAACCCAACAAATAGGTTATGTAAAAACAGAACTACCCCTTTTATTTTTTAGCCAAAGTAAAGGAACACAATATGCAGTGCTTTGCGGAGAAGGCTTTTGGCGTTGGCGCTTACAAGAATTCTTGTTGAACCAAAACCAACAAATAACACAAGGTTTGCTTGCAAAGATTATTCAATTTACAGCAGGCAAAAACGACCAAAGCAAGTTTAGAGTAAACCCCATTAAACTTAGTTTTGATGAAAATGAATCTGTAATTATAGAAGCAGAACTTTACAACGAAAGTTATGAATTAATCCAAGACAAAGAAATTGGCATTAACTTCATAAACGAACAAGGC